>UQXS01000238.1 GCA_900545125.1 uncultured Ruminococcus sp. | reverse complement strand
CCGGCACCGGTGCAGCGCCCATCATTGCAGACATTGCCCACGAGGCCGGCCTCCTGACCGTCGGCATTGTGACGAAGCCCTTCCGCTTTGAGGGCGCGAACCGCAGGAAGCAGGCAGAGGCCGGCATCGCTGCGCTGTCCGACAAGGTCGATTCTCTCATCATTATTCCGAACGACCGCCTGAAGTACGTTACCGACCAGAAGATCACCTTCGCCAACGCACTCGGCATTGAGGACAATGTCCTGAAGCGGGCGGTGTCGGCCATATGCGGCTGCACAACGTTTCAGAAAACAAGTAGCGATGAGTGTGGTATTCCGGACGTAAAAAATTAAAAAACGGGGGGACGCACAATGAATTTAAAAAAACTGATGAAAATGCTGGAAGCCGAAACGGACAAGGAAAAGGCTGCTGAAGTGCTCCGAAAAATCGATTCCTTAATAATTAGAAAAGGCGTTCTCAGAATGGGCCCATTCGGTTATCTGCACCCGCTTGAGCTTGAATCTCATATTTGTAAGAGAGACACTTTCGAAGAAGGGTATTTTGATTGTGACCGGGGTCATAAATGGGGATATCCACAAGAGAACTGTATATATATCCAACCTGACTATGCCGGAATTGAAATTGTGCTGTCCATGAACGAGCAATATGTCGTTTCCTGCCTCCTAAAAAAAGCATATATAGGGCTGTTTGGAAGCTACATAAATGCTCCGGCTGCGGATCAGAAGCAAATCGGAGATTTTTTCAAGAGGTTTGGCTATCCACGCACTCAGTGTAGCTATTGCTGTTTTTTTATAGAATAAAGTTATAAACTGCCGAATACGCTTAGAAGAAAGGGAACACCTATGAGAAAAATGACCAGTATCATCCAGCTTCTTTATTTTTCGGATCTACTTCCGGATAAATATCCCGATGATTCTGCCAACCTGTTTACGGCGCTTGAAAAGCATCATGTGGCTTATGGCTTTATAAAAGGTGCGAAGGATATTCGGATACGGGATTTCATGCCGATACAAATACGTGGCCGTTTCAAGCGGGATAATGTGTTGTTTCGGTATGAACCGTCTTATTTAAAAAATCACCGCGATCTGCAAACGGATTTTTTGCAGGACATTGATACAAATTGGCAGTTGGTCAACGGTTGGCGACCGCCCTGTGATTTTGATAAATCGGAGATAAACCTCGATGGCAGTAATATATTGATCTCACGAGGCTCACGTGACGAAAAAGTAGTAATCATCAGCGATCGTATTTTTTCGGAAAATCCCCAATACGGAAAAGCTAAATTAGTACGGGAGCTTGCCTCAGTGATAGATCACCGGGGCTGTGAGATGATAATTATAATTCCTTCACTTGAAAGTGATATCACCGGTCATGCTGACAATATGGTTCGCTTTTTGGACGGCCAGACAGTTTTATGTAATGAAGCTTTCTCGTCGGATAGCCTTAATCAGAAATTACAAACAATATTGCAATATCATGGCCTGGATATGTTAGAATTTCCGTCTGCATCGACCGATGGTAAAGGAAGCTATTTGAACTATCTCGAAACCGATGAAGCGGTGTTTCTGCCCGTATTCGGTATAGAAGCAGATGCAAGAGCCGTGGCCGCCGCCGAAAAGTTGTTTTCAAAGCCGGTTGAGCCGGTAATGATCCCGAACATTGCCGCTGACGGGAGCGGCTTGCATAGCATAAGTTGGGATATGTCCTATTGACAAAAAAATAGAGTAAGGGCTGAAAAAATGATTTACTTAAAAAGGTTTTCATTTCCATCACTGTCTGAGGAATGCGATTTTTTACATCCCGGTGACAGCCTTGGGGCGGATCGGCGTCCTCTCTTTCATACCGGCTCTTTTTATCCATTCAATGTTCTTCCGGATGTTAGCCTTAATAAGATAGAATTTGATAGCATCACGATTCTTTACGGCGAAAACGGGTGCGGAAAAACCACGGCACTGAATATCATTGCCGAAAAGCTGCGCCTGAAACGTGACTCTCTTTTTAATTCCGGCCGTTTTCTCAACGACTACTTGGATATGTGCAAGTATAACGAGGATGATTTTCGAGAATATGCGCAGTTTTTTAATCATAACAGCAGAATTATAACCAGCGATGATGTCTTTAACCACTCAATGAAAAAACGAGAGTTTAATAAGCAGCTATTCAGCAAAACAAAAGATGTAAACGAAGAATATTGGGAGATAAGGGCAGGCAGTCCAAATCTGCAATCCTTGGAAGATTATGATAGGTGGCACACCCGGTATGAGGCACTGAAAAGCAAATCTGCCTTTTTGAAAAAAAGATTGGAGCGTGAGGAAGAAGAAAACTCCAACGGAGAAACGGCGATGTTGTACTTTATAGAACGAATGGAAAACGAAGGACTTTATCTGCTTGATGAACCGGAAAACAGTTTATCACTTGAAAATCAGATGAAGCTTGCAGACTATATCAATTCCTCTACTCGATTCTTCAATTATCAATTCATTATTGCAACGCACTCACCAATATTTTTATCGATACCACATGCAAAAATTTACAATCTTGATGATAACTCGACGGTTGCTGATTCTTGGACGCAGCTAAAAAGTGTTCGTTTGATGTTTGATTTATTTATGAAGCACAAAAATGAGTTTGAGTAACCACTTTTTTTATTACTAATCATGTGGTATAATGAAATGAAAAGGTTAAAAGGAGAAATGCAAAATGGATATCCTGAAGAATCAAATTCGAAAACTTTCCGAGATTACAGTTGTGGACAATGCATATGAGAATGTCGAAGAAAAACTACAGCTTTTAGGAAAAACATTGATAACTGATTATATTATTAAAATCGGAGATCTAATAGTAGAACCATTATGGGTAGAGGCATATTATTCAAATGTTGCAAAAGGATTCGTAGACCCATTCATTCACGGTGAAGAAGAGCAAAGTAAATTCGGCATTTTATACTTTCACCATAAGACAGATGATCCCAGAAGTGGTGTGGATATTTGTCTTTCGTTATGCAATGAAGATAAAACGGAAAGCAAATATTTTCTTTCTTATTTGCTAAAATACACTTTGGTAAATGGAGAATTTACTACCCAATCCCAATTAAGCGCAAAAATTCGAAAGGTATATGATATGTTACCAAATAAAAATGATATTCTAGAAATATCTTGCAACAAAAATGAAACTGATATTGTTGGTTATACCACGAGAATAAGACTTAATGTTAAGGACTCCGATGCTTTGAGCGATGAAAAAAAACGGTATGCTGCACTAAAACTGGCGATAGC
>UQXS01000237.1 GCA_900545125.1 uncultured Ruminococcus sp. | reverse complement strand
AGCGTCAAAAGCGGCGCGATGTCCGCATACCGGACAAAATCCAGCGCGGAAAGCAGGGCCTCCGCCGTCTCCTGCGCCGATAACAAGGATGTTTTTCGGATTCGGATGAACAGCCATCGGAACATGAGTTATCATTTCGTGATAGATGAATTCGTCTTTTTCCGTAAGCATCATGTAGCCGTCAAGTGTAAGAAATCTGCCGAATTCCTTTGAATCAAACACATCAATCCGCTGAAATTCGCTGTTTCCGCTGTAAAGCTGACGATCGACCTTTATCGAAAATTTAACATTTGGGGTATGTCTCTCTGTAAACCATAATTCCATAAAATCACTCCTTTTCATCTGATTTTAGTCCCACGTTATGAAATCCGGATACCTGTAATTTTCACACTCTTTCACAATTTGAATCGTTAAGAATTCCGTATCAATAAGGCTGTAATAGATCTTTTTTTCATACGAAAGATGACACATAGCCCCTGGATTTATTTCAACAATCTGATAAATATATCTCCCTGATTTTTGGTTATAAATTATTTTCCGTCCGGAACTGTTTTCACGAATAAGGAAGATCATTCTTGAACAACAGCAGATAAAAAGCAAAAGCAGAAGAATAATCCCTGGTATTTTTTCTTGCCTTTTTAAAAAAATAATTGTAATTATAATTGGCAGAGCAAAAATAAAATAAGAAACAGCTCCCTTTATTTCAATAAATTTTCCATAAGCCAGAATTGCCGAAAAAACATTAAGAAAAAGAATAAGCAGAAAACAAATTTTTGATTTTTTCATATATTTTTCCTTCATATGAGAACATTCAATCTTTCAATGTTAATATCCTCCGTGCCTGTCATCTGACATCCTTTTTCCTTGGCATATCTTATATAGTCAATGATTTCCTTTGTAACCAGCTCTCCGGGAGCAAGAATGGGTATTCCCGGCGGATAGCACATAACAAATTCCGTACATACGTGACCGGGAGCTTCATCCAGAGGCAGTGAGATTTTATCCGCATAAAAAGCCTTTCTCGGAGTTTCAGCAACGATTGGCGAAATATATTCCTGCGTAAGCATATCTGTGCCGGATTTGCCAAATCTTCGCTTTATTTCCGAAAGAGCACTTATCAGACGTTCTATGTCACGTTTCCTGTCGCCTACTGAGATATACGCAAGGATATTGCCGATATCCCCGAACTCTATCTGTATATCGTATTCGTCACGAAGATAGTCGTATACCTCGATTCCGGCAAGACCGACAGGAAGCGTGTAGATACTGAGCTTTGAAACGTCAAAATCAAAGATGCTGTCGCCGTTTATAAGTTCCTTTGAATAAGCGTAGTAGCCTCCTATGCTGTTTATCTCGGAGCGTGCATATTCCGCCATTTCAACGGTTTCGGCGAATATTTCACGTCCCATAAGGGCAAGTCTTTTCCGGGATATATCCAGACTTGACAGAAGCAGATATGATGCGCTGGTGGTCTGTGTCAGGTTGATTATCTGACGCATATAGTCGGCGTTCACCTTGTCACTCATGATAAGGAACGAACTCTGCGTGAGACTTCCTCCCGATTTGTGCATACTTACCGAGGCAATATCAGCTCCGGCGTCCATAGCGGAAACAGGGAAATTCTCACCGAAATAAAAGTGAGTTCCGTGAGCCTCATCGACAAGCACCAGCATATTGTGATCGTGAGCAAGCCGGGTAATTCTCCGCAAATCTGAGCATATGCCGTAATACGTCGGATTATTGACCATTATCGCCTTGGCGCCCGGATTTTCACGTATTGCCTGTTCTACCTGGGCGAGCGACATTCCAAGAGCAATACCAAGCTGAGCATTGACATCAGGATTAACATAGACCGGTACTGCTCCCGTGAGGATAAGAGCATTTATTGCGCTCCGGTGGACATTGCGGGGCATGATTATCTTGTCACCGCTTTTGCAGGTGTACATTATCATGCTCTGGACGGCAGAAGTCGTTCCGCCTACCATAAAAAAAGCGTTGGCGGCGTGAAATGCCTGTGCAGCGAGCATTTCCGCATCACGTATGACCGAGACCGGATGACAGAGGTTGTCCAGAGGCTTCATGGAATTCACATCCACATTCATGCAGTCCTCACCGAGGAACTCGGTCAGTTCCATGTTTCCACGGCCACGCTTATGACCGGGGACATCAAAGGGGACTACCCTCATCCGTCTTAATTTCCGTAAAGCCTCGTAAATAGGGGCGTCAGTCTGATAAAGAGCCATTTCCGAACACGTTCCTTCCGCTGAAAATTTCTATCATTTCCCTGCGCAGCGCATTTGTGATATCAAGGCGGCTTCTGGGGGACAATTCCCGGACATCTGTATTGAACAAATAGTTCTGGAGTTCAATTTCCTTTATCAGCATTTTCGTATGGAACATATTTGCCTGATACACGTTTATATCAACCGCATCGTATTTATCAAGAGTTGCTTCGTTTATGTAATTCTGAATAGAAGTTATATCGTGATCTATAAACAGCTTTTTTCCGCTGAGATTCCGTGTGAATCCACGAACACGGTAATCCATTGTGATTATATCGGAATCAAAGCTTCCTATAAGATAATCAAGAGCTGTAAGAGGAGTTATTTTTCCGCAGGTAGCAACGTCAATATCTACCCGGAAAGTAGCGATGCTTGTATCCGGATGATATTCCGGATAGGTATGCACGGTGACATGACTTTTGTCAAGATGAGCGACCGTTTCCGAGCCGACGGCTGGGATCATAGTATCATCAGCGATAAGGAATGTTGCCGAAGCTCCCTGCGGATCGTAATCCTGCCGGGAAATACTCAGAACCTGTGCTCCTATCATTTCGGTAAGATGCGTCATAATATCGGTGATCCTTTCGGAATTATACACTTCGTCAACGTAAGCAATATAATCAAGCTGTGCCTTTGGAGTGCGGGCATAGCATACATCATAAATGTTGAAACTAAGGGATTTGGTAAGATTATTAAAGCCGTAAAGCTTAAGCTTGTTTTCCATAAAAATACACCTCAGAAATAAAAAAAGTACAGACTTTTTCAGCCTGTACGCAAGTGACAAAAGCAATCGGACTGGAAGCGTTGGGCAGAAGATCAGCCCTGAGCAAAGATACCTTTTACTACTCTTATTGACCATTCACAAGCTGAGAAAAACTCATAAAACAAATTCAATAAGGCAACAGAAGTTGCCAGCCGGAAATCCGGCAGTCGGCATTTGACCAGCTGTCCGTATGGCATTGACCCTGTGAGGGGTGGTCAAAAATCATGCTCTGAAACAATCGCTTCTTTTGCAGTTTAATTC
>UQXS01000236.1 GCA_900545125.1 uncultured Ruminococcus sp. | reverse complement strand
TCTACGGAGCTTATTCTCGACGTTCATCTGATGATAACCGATCCGCTGAAATATGTCAGACGCTTTGCGGAGTGCGGAGCAGATTATATTTCCTTTCACATAGAAAGCGAAAGCAACGTATCGGAAACGATTGAAGCCATAAGGGAATCTGGGGCTAAACCGGCTGTTGCCATAAAACCTGCGACTCCTGCGGAAACCGTTTTTGAATACCTTGACCGTATTGACATGGTTCTTGTCATGACCGTTGAACCGGGATTCGGCGGACAGAGTTTCATACCGGAAACGGTAGAAAAAGTACGCATCATACGCAAAAGAGCAGAAGAACTCGGTCTTGATATCAGAGTTGAAGTGGACGGAGGAATAAACAGTGAGACTGCCGTCCATACTTCTGCTGCCGGAGCCGACGTTCTTGTATCGGGAAGCTATCTGTTCAGGGCTGAAAATATGGCTGAAGCTGCCGGAAAGTTAAGGCGTACGGATATATGACGAAAAAAAGCCGGAAAGAACGCCTTGTATGGCTTGATATCATGATAACTCTCCTTGCTCTGGAACTTATGTCGTATTTCTACTACGGAATCCGTTCGCTTGTTCTGGGTGGAGTCTGCATTGCCGTTTCGCTGATATCGGAGATAATCTGTCTGCGCCTTATGAACAGACCGTTTACAGCCGATGATCTGACCTGTACATCGGACGCTCTTATTATCGCATTGATGATGCCTGCTGTCATGGATTACAAAATCGCATCTATCGCCTGTATCTTTGCAGTTATTGCAGCCAAGAACATATTCGGCGGACGAAGAAACATGATCTTTTCACCTGCGGCAGCGGCGTATGTTTTCATGCTGACATCATGGGGCAAAAAGCTGCTGCTTTATCCCGAACCTCATGTAAAAACAGGGATCTTCGATGTTCCGGACAGTCTTGTCGGTTCGACCTCTTATGTATATAATACAACGGGAAAGATTGATCTGACGGATTTCGAGATATTAATGGGTAATTTCAGCGGTCCTGCCGGATCTGTGAGCATATTGCTTCTCATGGTGGCAGCCGTGATGCTTATGCTGCGCAGGGATATTTCTGCCGGAGCATTTATCGGTACGATAGCCGGAACTGTTTTTCCGGCGTGTATTATTCCGATATCCGATACATCGCCTGTAAAATATGCACTGGTGACGAATATGGTTCTTTTTGCGGCGGTATATATTATTTCCGACCGCAGAATCGCTCCACAGAAAGAATACTATGCCTTTTTCTACGGATTGTTCATAGCAGTATTTTCGTATATCGTAGTGCTCACAACAGGAAAAGAGAATGCAGTTGTGATAGTTTCTGTTCTGTTTACTCCTGTGGCTCTTGGATTCAGAAATCTTGAAAAGAAGATCGCTCTTGCTCATGAGGAGACTCCGGCGCAACCGCAGGAGAATGTTCAGGATGAAACCGAAACATCCGATGACAGTGCCAGTGAATCAGAAACGGAGGAAAACAGCTGTGAATAAACAAAGAACTCCGGTTTTTAAGGGACTGCTTGGAAATAATATAGTTCTGTCGTCTCTCATGGTTATTTCTCCGGTAATTATCTGTGGAGATACTCTCAGAAATGCGGCGGCGCTTGTCTATGCTTTCAGTGCGATTACTTTTCTTTCTGTGATGATATCCTCTTTTGTACCGAAAAAACTGCCGTATACTCTGAAAGTTATCATTTATGCCATGATATCTTCTGTAGTATATATTCCGGTCAAGTGGGCTGCACAGGAATTCTTTCCTGGAGCAGTTGTAAGAATAGGGATATACTTTCCTCTTCTGGCGGTAAATTCACTTATAATTTTCCGATCTGAAACAGAACTCTACAAGCTGCCGAAAGCTGCAATGACAGTAAGGCTCATATCCTATATCTTCGGATTTGATGCCGTAATGCTGATAACCGGATTTATCCGTGAACTGTTTGCCTACGGCACGATAAACGAAAGGATCGTTGATATAAATACGCTTATCAGCGGACTTTCACAACCGTTCGGAGGATTCATATTCCTGGGGATTTTATGCGGATTCTATCGCTGGATACGCATTCTTGTCCGGAACAGAAAAAATGAGATAAGGAGTGATGCCGATGTTTCTGGTCAATGATCTTATAGCACTCCTTGCCGCAAATCTGATACTGACGCAGGCTCTTGGAACAAGTACGATCTTTATTGCCGCAGACAGCAGGAAAAACCTGGTGGGAACGGCATTCGTTATTACGGTTTTTACATTTTTCGGATCGGCAGCCGCATACTATGCGGATAAATTTCTTCCGGAAAAATATTCCGATTTAAAACTTCTGATTTATGTAATCAGTATTGGTATACTATATGTGATTCTTCTTTCTGCACTATATTTTATCAGCAGAAAAAAATTTGAAAATTCCCGAAAATATATACATCTGTCAGTATTCAACTGTGCAGTTATGGGTACGCTGCTTACCGTAAGCGAGAGAGCAGCCGGTGATCCGTCTTTTATGGGACTGAAAAATTATATGACCGCAGGTCTTGAAGCAGGAACAGGCTTCATTATAGCTGCGCTTATACTTACCGCTGCTTACAGAAAACTGAATTCGGCAAAAGTACCGGCTTCGTTCAGAGGATTTCCGGCAATGCTTGTATATCTGGGAATCATATCAATGGCGGTCTATTCGCTTATATAAAGAAATGCGCATAACGCCGGGCAGGAGACAAAAATGAAATTTAAAAATAAAGGAAGGAAGATATATAAGACCAAAGAAAAAAATTATTACGGAAAAAGTGCTGCCGGAAAGGCATTTTCCGTTGGTCTTACGATATTACTGATCGGAGGAATTGGTTTTATCGGCTACAGTGTTGCCGAACCTCTGGTCAATTACAGCAAGAAAAAAGGGGATAAAGAGCCTGCGTCGGTATCCGAAACGATCACGGCTTCGGACATTGCCGAAACAACAACGGCATATTTTACCGATGCTTCCGGAGAAAAGATTCCTCCACGCCAGAGCGTACAGTTTGAATCGTACAAAGCGGCGGCTCTTAAAGAAACAGATCTGCTGAACATTGATGCTCTTGAGCTTGCTATCGGGAAGCTTCCCACAGGGCAGGGGATAGAATATCTTGAAGTGCCTCTGAAAGTTAAGGGAGGAGCTGTATACTATTCAACCAATGTCTTTCTGGCAGGAGCCTCGAAGGCTTTTCCGGAAATGCTCACCCTTGAACAGATAGCAGATACGATCGAAAAAGCAGGATATAAACCGGCTGCGGTCATAAGCATTTTCTATGACAATATCCTGCCCGTTACGGACGGCAGTA
>UQXS01000235.1 GCA_900545125.1 uncultured Ruminococcus sp. | reverse complement strand
GATGTTGATCTGAAGATAATCGCTCAGACTACACAGGGATTTACCGGTGCGGATCTTGAAAATCTCCTTAACGAAGCAGCTCTTCTCGCCGCAAGAAACAGCAGAATGGCTGTTACCGAAAAGGACATCGAAGAAGCTACTATGAAAGTCATTGCAGGCCCGGAAAAGAAATCAAGGATTGTTTCAGAACACGACAGACGTGTTACTGCATATCACGAAGCAGGTCATGCTATTGCTGCATACAATCTTCCTACGCAGGATAAAGTTCATCAGGTAACTATAATTCAGCGCGGAATGGCTGCCGGACTTACTGTTACCAGACCTGATTCCGACGATCAGCACGTTTCAAGAAATCAGATGCGTGAAAATATCATCATGCTTCTGGGCGGACGTGTGGCAGAAGAACTCATTCTGGACGATATCTGCACGGGCGCTTCCAACGATATCGAAAGAGCAACCTCGACTGCACGCAATATGGTTACAAAATACGGCTTCTCAAAGAAGCTCGGAACTGTAGTTTACGGCTCGGATAACGACGAAGTATTTCTTGGCAAGGACTACGGTCATACAAGAAATTACAGCGAGGCCGTTGCTGCTCAGATCGACGAAGAAGTGAAGTTCATAATCGAAAAGGCATACAGCGATTGTGCCGAGATTCTAAAAAATAACGTTGATAAGCTTCACCTTCTTGCAAAATATCTGCTTAAATTTGAAAAAATCGACGGCGCTGACTTTGAAAAGCTTATGAAAGGCGAAATAACAGAATCCGTTTTGTCCGATCATCAGCAGGAAACAGACAGCGAAGATCAGCAGAATTCACAGGAATAAACAAATTTTTCCGTAAAATTTACCGGAGAGTAACATCTCCGGTATTTTATGTAATTAAGGCAACACCGCACATAGATTGTGCAGTGTTGCCTTGAACTTTTTCCTTACAGAAAACAAACCTCATTGATATTTTAAAAATTAAATGCGTTCATCTGTGGATATACAGCTTTTGCGCCGAGTTCTTCCTCTATTCTCAAGAGACGATTATACTTTGCAACTCGTTCACCTCTGCTTGGCGCACCTGTCTTGATCTGACAGGTATTTAACGCAATAGCAAGATCTGCAATCGTTGTATCTTCCGTTTCACCGGAACGATGCGAAACAATTGCCGTATATCCTGACTTATGCGCCATTTTGATTGCTTCAATAGTTTCGGAGACAGTTCCTATCTGATTTAGCTTGATTAAAATTGAGTTGCCGCATCCTTTTTTAATCCCCTGCGAAAGACGTTCTGTGTTTGTCACAAAAAGGTCATCGCCCACAAGCTGAACCTTTTTCCCAAGTTTTTCCGTAAGTTTTCTCCATCCTTCCCAGTCCTCCTCGTCAAGAGCATCTTCAATGGAAATAATCGGATACTTCTCACAAAGTACTGACCAATGTTCGATCAGTTCTTCTGATGTAAAACTTCTGCCGGATTTTGGCTGTCTATAAAATCCTCCTCCCTTTTCTTCGTCTTTCCATTCGGATGAAGCTGCATCAACTGCTATCATGAAATCCTTTCCCGACCTATATCCTGCTGCATTGACAGCTTCAAGAATTGTTTCAATCGTTTCATCATCACCGGAAAGATCTGGTGCAAAACCGCCCTCATCACCGACTGATATAGCAAGACCTCTCTTATTGAGAATTGTTTTAAGTTTATGAAAAACTTCTGCACACCATCGCAGTGCTTCCTTGAAATCAGGTGCGCCAACAGGCATAATCATGAATTCCTGTGTATCGACTGTGTTTGCAGCATGAGCGCCTCCATTCAGAATATTCATCATTGGAACAGGAAGATTTGTTCCCTGAATTCCGCCAATAAATCGGTATAGTGGCATATCCATAGATGCCGCAGCCGATCTTGCACAGGCAATTGAAACCGCAAGAATTGAATTTGCACCCAGATTTGATTTATCTTTTGTGCCGTCAGCGTTAATCATTGCTTTGTCAACGGTGTAAATATCGGCTGCATCTATACCGCAAAGTATGTTATTTATAGTTGTATTTACGTTTTTGACTGCATTGGAAACTCCTTTGCCGGAGTAACGTGACTTGTCACCGTCCCGAAGCTCTGCTGCTTCATATTCACCGGTAGAGGCACCGCTTGGAGCTGCTCCTCTGCCTGTGGTTCCGTCGGCAAGAACAACTTCTGCTTCAATGGTCGGGTTACCTCTGGAGTCGATAATTTCTCTTGCCGTTACCTTTTCGATCTTTGAATAATTCATAGTTATAATTCCTTTCACTTACGGTGTTGTCTTGAATAAGAAGATATATCATTCAAAAATAGTATTTGTCAATACCGTATTGATTATTCAAAATGAACAGATTATAGGATCACAATAAAAGTGAGACGATTTACCAAAAAGGTCAGCGGAACAGCAAAATATTCTGTTATGATTTTCCACTCCCTTGTTATATCACTTATGCTTGATTTTGTAAATATTTTGTAATTATTGGTTTTCGGGAAAATTTTACGCAAAGGGTTAACAATAACACGAAAATGTCGTACAATTTAGATGAACATTTTTTTATTTAAGGAGAAATCTGATGAAAAGAAAACTTAAATAAGTCATTGCCGCATTATCAGCGGCGGCTATGTTGCTTACAACTGCGACCGTTCTGCCGGAAAAACTTCCCGTCGGAGTCGGAATAACGGCAAGCGCTGAGGATTCTGATATTGTGGAATCAAATGCATGGCTGGAAGTCAGCTGCGCCGAAAATGATTATAAAACGATAGACTATACATCTTCTGACGGAAACACTTACACTTGTTATGTGTATTCTTCCACGGAATACAGTGCGGTTTTGATCAGCGTTATCGGTTGGGCTTACGCCTACCCTGTAGAAGGTTGGAATGGACGTTATGCAGGAGTTTTAGGATATGATAATCAGGTAGCGGATCTGGCGTTAAAAGGAGCACGTATGCCTAAATTTGCAGAGCTTCAGATTTTGCTTGACGCTGGTATAGATATAGGACAATTCGAAAACTTTAACTGTCAGGAATATGAAGTTGCGTATGTTTCTGGTGGTGTATGGAGAGGTCAAGAAGGCGATGGCAAATATGATGATAGTTTATATTATGCAGCCTTTGACCTTAACCGTAATCCTATAGAAACGGTTTCGGATTCCCTTTTTAAAACTGACAGCAGCCCTGCCCTCTCCGCAGTAAAAGGAGAAGATTTTACTTGGCAGGGCGACTGCGATATAGAAATATCTTATTATAACCTGATTCCGCAAAACTCAAACTGATTTAGCGACTCTGAGGAAGGTGCAGATCC
>UQXS01000234.1 GCA_900545125.1 uncultured Ruminococcus sp. | reverse complement strand
GTTCTGCTTTGGTGCTTTTGAGCAGACTTTTAGCAAGGATATATCCGTTGTTCTGATCAAGCAGATGAAATACATTCTGATAATTGCACATTCCTCTGTCGGCGACCATGATAAATCTTGCATATTCAAGTCCGTCAATGCTCTTTGAAATAGCAGGCTTGAATGTGTTTGCATCCAAAGTGTTTCCCGGAAAAGATTCTATAGAAATAGGGAGTCCCTGGTCGTCCATAAATAAGCCCATCTGAACGATTGGCTGCTTTCTGTTCTCTTTGCTGACTCCCATTTTTCGAATGCCTCTTTCAATCACGTTTCCTTCTTCGTCAAGAATATCCTCATCCGGATCTTCAATTTCAAAAAAGAAATTCGTTACATCATAGAATATGATCTCAGGATTTCTGTGCCACTTTTTCACAAGTGCAGTGTTCATTCGACGAATGATTTTTTCTTTGTTTTCATAGATGAAATCCAGCGTATCATATCAGTAAGGGAAGTGAAAGAGATGCAGAAGATGAAAAAGACGATACTTAAGAAACTTGCATCAGCAAGCAAGTATGCAGCCGTAAAGGCAGCAGGCTCAACATCATGGGGCGGATGTCATCAGCCGAAAGATCCTGAAGCAGTAAGAAAGCTTCGCAAGTCCTGATATCGGAGAGAAATTATTCAGACGGCAATTCTCAGTGCATTGCCCATGCTGAAACGATTGCCAGAATCAAGAAATCTTTGCAACTTTCCAAGAACGCAGACAAGCTGCAGGAAGAGTTTGAAAATGAAATAAAAGGTCTCGGTGAAGTAGAATATTTCAGATCTCCGGAATCCGGCATAATGATAATGAACGAAGCTGCCGAAAGCAAAGCGGCAAAAGCAAGCGGCTTGAAAATATCGGGAAAGGTAGAAAAAGGCGGTCAGAAAACAGCGGATGACACACCTATTTTTGTGCGCATTTTTAACGGAGATTGGGCGGAAATAGCTTCAAAGGAAATTTCTGACGGTGGCAGTTTCAGCGTAGAAGCAGGCGAATCTGACGTGTATCATTTCAAGTCCGAGTGCAACGGATATCTGCCGTTTTACCTTAAGGATTTCGGAACTGGTTCGTATCAGGTGGGTTCGGGAAATTCATGGGATACCGTAACGCTCGTTCCCGGCGATACTACCTACAACGCCGACAATGACGACCAGTGGAGTGACGATGTAATAGATGCCAACGACGCTGCGTATGTTCGTCAGTTTATTGGCAAGCGCAAAGCCTGCGGAGATTATGAAGCTGATTTCAATATGAACGGCGACGGCAGCATCGACGCTAAAGATTTAGGGCAACACCGCACAAAGCACGCATGACGGCTTTGTACGTCATCTGCTTTCATATTTTCCGTCATCTTACACAAAAATTCCTTGACATACGCCTGAAGGAAGTGCCCTTGGGGTACGTCAGTATGCCTGCGAAATTTTTATGCAATCTGACAAAAAATCTGACGGCGCATCTGACGCACAATCTTTGTGCGGTGTTGCCTTAGAAATTATCGACCGTGATCACTACGAAAAAAACTAACAGCGAAACCAAGAGAACAAGCGCATATTTCGCAAACGGACAGCTTGCAAGATACAATAAAAAATCCAATAATATATCCAAGAGCTGTCTTAAATACCGCAGCCCCAATGCAGTTTTATCGGACTATCTGGCGATGATGTGGCAATTTGCGTTATTATCATCATAATTGTTTTTTGAGTGCTGGTGTAACATATCATTGACAACTCTACACATATCTATTGTAATCCTACAATGCAGGTCTTGACATAGATAAATAAATATGTTAAAATTAAGATAATTTTTGATATTCACAGAGTATAACGGCTCTGTTGTAGTTAAATTAACGAAATTTGCGTTCTTTTAATAATATTTATGGCAATCCGCTAATGAAAAATATTGAGTATTGACGGTATTATCAGTAGCAACACATTGCTCTTAATACATGATGGAGGAATTATAATGACAATTGCAGTATGTGACGACGAAGAAATAACACTTAAAGAAACCGGCAGAGCGATAACAGAGATATGCCCTGATGCTGAAATAGAGGAATTCAGTTCAGGAAGGGAACTTATAAACAAATCAAAAAAATACGATATAGTATTTCTGGATATAGATATGCCAGATATTGACGGAATGGAAACAGCACATTATATGCGTAAAAATAACAGATCGGAATACATCATATTCCTAACCGGTCATAATGAATTTATGCAGAAGGCTTTTGAAGTCAGAGCATTTCGCTATCTAAGCAAGCCTTTGGATAAGCAGGAATTGAAAAATACACTTAATGATGTTCAGAATGAGAGGTATCAGAATCGCAAAATAGTTCTCAAGACGCAGAATAATGTTATTATGCTTAATATTGCTGATATCATCTGTATAGAAGCATTCGGGGACGGTACATACGTTTATACAAAAAACGATGTCTGCGTATGTAATAAGACACTCAGGAAATGGAAAACTGAGCTTGACAGTGAACATTTTTTTCAGGTGCATAAATCTTATGTAGTGTCGCTGAAGCATATTGTCAGCATCAGCAAGGACGAACTGGAGGCAAGATATCTTTCCTCTCCCGTTCCTGTTTCTCGTCGTAACAGAAATGCACTCAGAACCGCCTTTTTTGAATATGTAAAAAATAATGCAAATATTTTATGAGTTTATAATATGATTGATCTTGTAATTTTTAATATAGTATGTTTTGGTGTAGAATTTTTAAAAATCACGTTCCTGTTGCTTTTCTTTTTCGGCAAGGATTTTGCACCATTGAAAAAGTATATGACAGTTATGGCGGTGGCTTTTATCACGGTAGGTGTGATCTCGTGTTATATCGACCTGAATAAAGTGCTGTTTGGTTATACAGTGATCCTGCTTGCGAGTTTCTCCATCATTCAAAGCAATAAATCAAACATACCAATTATATTTATTATGTATATGTACATATGCATAATAGATATGTCTATTAACAGTATGCTGATGTATGTTTTTGAACTTTCTGTAGAGGAAATAGAGACTGACAAATTTCTGTATACCGTTCTGAATATGCCGTCACTGATAATAGCCATACCGATAACTACTCTCAGACTGACGAAGCAAAATTCTGTTTTCGCTGAATTTATGAACGGTCAGAAGCTATTGCTTATCATAGGCGGTGCTGTAATTACACTTTATACGACGTCTATCCAGCTCTTTGCTTTTTCAGATATGAGTAAGAAGTATCTGCGTCTTACATCAGTTGCACTCAGTATTTTCAGTGTGATATTCATTATTATTCTGATGGAGCTGAATAAAATCAGAATTGACAACAAAAATCTGAAAAAAGAGAATAGCCTTATTAACAGGATGCTT
>UQXS01000233.1 GCA_900545125.1 uncultured Ruminococcus sp. | reverse complement strand
CGGCGGTTTATGCGGAACTATTTCTATACTCGTGTCAAAGGGAAATTTTCTCTATGGATATTCACTCTGATTCTTTTCATTGCCCCTTCATGGGGGAATGAAAAGAATCAATACTGGGTTTCCAAAGGGGGGATTCCCCCTTTGGCAGGGGTGTGGGGACAGAGTCCCCACATAATCTGCCGACATTACTCAAGCCGATACTGATAAGGAGGTATTTTTTTGCCAATACTTGAAACGCAGGAGCTGACCTATATTTACAGTCCCGGAACGCCGTTTGAAAAGACGGCTGTGGATCATGTGAATATTTCCATTGAAAAAGGCGAAATGATAGGCGTAATGGGTCATACGGGATCGGGAAAATCCACGCTTATCCAGCATTTCAACGGACTTTTAAGACCGACTTCGGGAAAAGTTCTTCTTGACGGAAAGGATATCTGGGAGGACAAGACAAAGATCCGTGACGTCCGGTTCAGGGTCGGGCTTGTTTTTCAGTATCCTGAGTATCAGCTTTTTGAGGAAACGGTCTTTAAGGATATAGCTTTTGGCCCGAAGAATATGGGACTGGACGATGCGGAGATAAAACGCCGTGTTCTGGAAACGGCTCACGATATAGGTCTTTCTGAAGAACTTATGGAGCGTTCTCCATTTGATCTTTCCGGAGGTCAGAAGCGCCGTGCCGCCATTGCCGGGGTAATGGCAATGGAACCCGATGTGCTTATCCTCGACGAGCCTACAGCCGGTCTTGATCCGGCAGGCAGGGACAAGATACTCGGTCATATAAAAGCTTATCATCGCAGAACCGGAAACACCACGCTTATTGTTTCCCACAGTATGGAAGATATAGCGTCGTTTGCGGACAGAATACTTGTAATGAACAATTCAAAGCTTTTCTGCTTTGACGATACGGTAAAGGTCTTTGCACGGTCGGAGGAGATCTCCGCTATCGGACTGGATGTTCCGCAGATAACACGAGTATTTGACAAGCTGAAAAAGCGTGGCGCAGATTTCGGAAAAGAAGTCTACACCGTGGAATATGCAAAAAATCTGCTGCTGAAAAGACTCAGTGAAAGAGAGGTTCCCTGAATTGCTGAGAGATATTACAATAGGACAGTATTTCCCGGGAAACAGCCTTATCCACCGGCTTGATCCCAGATTTAAAATAGTAATAACCGTGCTTTACATCATCATGCTTTTTGCCGGGGGAACGTATACCGGGCTGGCGATCGGAGCAGTCTATGCCTTTATTGCCATTGCTTTGTCAAAAATAAAGCCGAAGATGTTCGTAAAAAGTATAAAGCCTATTATGCCGTTTCTGCTGATAACGGCGGTGATAAATCTGCTGCTGGTAAGCTCCGGCGAGATACTCTGGCAGTGGAAGTTCCTGAAAATTACCGATGCAGGCATCAATATAAGCGTATTCATGATAATAAGGATCGTCCTGCTTATCGCCGGAACTTCGCTGCTGACATATACCACATCGCCGATAACTCTTACCGACGCTATAGAGAGACTTCTTTCGCCGCTGAAAAAGCTGAAATTTCCGGTACATGAGCTTGCAATGATGATGTCCATAGCCCTACGTTTTATTCCCACACTGATCGAGGAAACAGACAAGATAATGTCCGCTCAGAAAGCAAGGGGAGCGGAGATAGATACCGGAAGCTTTATCACCAGAGCAAGGAATCTTGTGTCAATACTCGTGCCGCTGTTTATATCTTCGTTCCGGAGAGCAGACGAGCTGGCGACCGCCATGGAATGCCGCTGCTATAACGGCGGTGCAGGGCGTACCCGGCTGAGACAGCTTAAATCAGCGCCCAGAGATTACGCCGCACTTTTTGTGACTGCGGCATTTTTAGCAGGAGAAATAATCATCGGCAGAATATGGCATTAAAGTGAGGAAAAAATGGAGAACGGAAACGAAATGGAACAGATGATGCTTTCCGAACCTGATCCCGGCAGAAAAAGAAACAGAAGCCGCATGGAGAGGTTCAGGAAAAGCAGATTTCATAATATAATAGAAGCAATATCCGGCAGAGTGTCTGCCGTTGGAGGAAAGACCGCAGGATTCAGAAAACGTTTCGGAAAAAGCAGATTCTATGACATAATGTACGGAAAGGGCGTATTCTTTTTCCTGCTGTCATTTTTCATTCCGGCTTTCATCTTTGCCTACGGCTTTGCCGAGAACGGCATACGTCCCTTTGACAGTGACGGCGACAGCCAGATGCTCGTTATAGACCTCTGGCATCAGTATTATCCGTTTTTTCGGGTAGAACGTGAAAAGCTGCTGTCCGGCGGTTCTTTCCTTTATTCATGGCAGAACGGGCTTGGCTCTGATTTTCTGTCGCTTATCGCCTACTATGCCGCAAGTCCGATCAACTGGATATCGGTATTTTTCGGAGCAGACCACGTAAGAGAAGCCCTCTCTTTTATCCTTGTGGGAAAGATTGGCTTTGCAGGAGCCTTTTTCAGCTGTTTTCTGAGATATACATATAAGCGCCGTGACTTTTCCCTGTGTATTTTTTCGTCAATGTATGCTCTTTGCAGCTATATGCTGGGATATTACTGGAACGTCATGTGGTTCGATACCATTGCACTGTTCCCACTTGTGATGATGGGAATAGTCGCCATAACACGTGAGGGAAAGTGGAAAGTCTTTACTTTTGCACTTGCGCTGTCTCTTTTTTCAAATTACTATATAGGCTTGTTTACCTGTATTTTCTGCGTATTCATGTTTACCGCTTCGGGGATAATTGAATTCAGAGGGATAAAAGATCTTCTCCGCAAGATATTTATAATGATACGTTCGTCGATTCTGGCGATAGCGCTGGCGGCGTTTATACTGCTGCCGTCGTATTACGGTCTGAAGATCACCTACAGTGCAAACAATACTTTTCCTGAAGAAACTATACAGAACTATAAATGGAATGAACTGTTTGCCAATCTTACATCCTATAAGAATCCGACTGCTCTTGATGGACTTCCGAATTTCTCAAGCGGAATGCTGGCTGTAGTGCTTTTCGGAGTATTTATGCTGTCTTTTGGCGTAAAGATAAGGGAAATGGGCGCATATTCGCTTATGCTGGGACTTATGGTCGTGAGCTGCAATATTAACAAGCTCGACCTTATCTGGCACGGACTGCACGTTCCGAACCAGATTCCGCATCGGTACGCTTTTATATTCAGCTTTGTGCTGATAGTCATGGCGTACAGAGCTTACGATGTTTTGCTAAAGAACGGAATAAAGGCGTATCAGCTTTTGCTGATGCTCGCCGGACCGGTGATAGTGTTCTGGTGTGAGCGGCTTTACTATGTCAAGGATGAGAACGATCCCAAAAAGGAATATCTTCGTTTTCGTTCTGTCGGATTTGATAACG
>UQXS01000232.1 GCA_900545125.1 uncultured Ruminococcus sp. | reverse complement strand
TGACCCGCAGGCGACTCGAACGCCTGACCCTCTGATTAAAAGTCAGATGCTCTACCAACTGAGCTAGCGGGTCATACCTTATGGCTGGGGTAGCTGGATTCGAACCAGCGCAATGACAGAGTCAAAGTCTGTTGCCTTACCGCTTGGCTATGCCCCAGTTATTTTATTATATCAAAAAAAAACGTCTAAATCAAGAGAAAATAAATATATTTTTTATTTAACTAAAATTTGTTGACAAGGTAACAGAAAAATGATATAATATGTATGTGCAGTAAAGATCTGGACTGTAAATAAAATCATTAACTGGTTATTGACGCCGGCTTTGATCCGGAATATAATAAAGTCAGTTGAGGCAAAGCTGAAAAAGAACGTTTTACGGCTTTTACTGTATTGCCCGAAAAGAATAAAAAGGAGCAGATCATTATGCACAACAAAAAAATAAGAAAACTCACGCTTACATCGGTTCTTGCAGCATTAACCTGTGTTGCAACCATGCTTATACGTGTTCCGACACCAACAAAGGGTTATGTGAATCTTGGAGACTGTATGGTTAATATCAATGCATGGCTTTTAGGACCTGTCTGTGGAGGGGCTGCGGCTGGTTTTGGCTCTGCGGCAGCAGATATTCTGTCAGGGTATGTTATATATTCACCGGCTACGCTTGTTATAAAAGCGCTTATGGCAGTAATCTCTTTTATGATATTTAATCTTGCGGTTAAAAAGCTTCACTCTGGTGCTGCAAGGGTCATTGCAGCTTGTGCCGCCGAGATCATTATGATGCTTGGATACTTCGTTTTTGAAGCGATTATCTATGGTTCTGTCATTACAGCTTCGGCCGGAATTGTCGGTAATATATTTCAGGGAGTAATGGGTACAGCCGGTTCAGTGATATTGTATGAGGCTGTTATCAGAAGAATTCCGGCAAAAAATATCTGATAGCCTGTATTCATACCCGATGTCCGGCAGTTGAAAGGAAATGATGATTTATGCCTGACCGTTTTTCGAGGACAGAGCTTATTTTTGGACAGGCGGCTATGAAAAGGCTTGCCAAAGCAAGAGTAGCAGTATTCGGAATAGGTGGAGTTGGCGGTTATGCCGTTGAAGCTCTTGCACGATCCGGGATAGGGGAACTTGATCTCATCGACAATGATACAGTATCTGTGACAAATATCAATCGGCAGATTATTGCACTTGACAGCACGGTCGGAATGTACAAGACCGATGCTGCCAGAAAAAGGATATCCGAGATCAATCCACTCTGCCGAGTGAATACATATAATATTTTTTTTATGCCGGATACTTCTTCGCAGTTTGATTTTTCCCTTTATGATTATGTAATCGACGCTATTGATACGGTGACGGGAAAAATTGAGATAATAATGAAAGCTCAGGATGCAGGAGTTCCGGTCATAAGTTCAATGGGTGCCGGAAATAAGACTGATCCTACGGCGTTCAGAGTCACTGATATTTACAGTACATCTGTCTGCCCGCTTGCACGAGTTATGAGGCAGCAGCTTAAAAAAAGAGGAGTAAAAAAACTCAAGGCAGTCTGGTCGGACGAACCGGCTGTTTCTCAGGCAGAGGATGCCGTTATTGCTGAAGAAGCATTTCCCGGACGCAGGTCGATTCCCGGCTCAAATGCTTTTGTCCCGTCAGTGGCAGGACTTATAATTGCCGGTGAAGTTATAAAGGATATTTGCAGAAGGCAGATTGATTCAGAGGTTTCTGAAAAAGCGAGGATATTATGAACAGAAGAAATATTAGCTTATATGTTGTTATGATGATGCTTATGACTGTCATGCTTTGTTCTTGCTCGTCAGAAAGTGGGAGAACGTCAAAAATAGCAACGACGGTAATTTTTATTGTCCTGTTTCTGGGAGCATCATTGTGTTCTGCCGTACTGACCTTTAAATTAAGGCGAAAAAAGAATGCAAACAGCAATGAAAATGATTTATCAAAGAAAAATGAGGAGTAAAAAAATGATAAAACCAGTAATTTCCATTATGACGGCGGTTTCAGTTCTGTTGGGTACTGCGCCGTTCTGCGTTTCTGCTGAAGCCAATGTCTGTACTGTCAATTTTCTGGATTTCGAAGGAAACGTGTATTATTCGCTTACTGTACCGGAGGGGCAGCAGATAGATAAACAGATACTCAGTCAGATAAATACATCGGCTCTCCGCAGACAGGTAGACACCAGAACCCAGCAGTGGTTCTCTGAATGGTGGGGAATACCGGAATATGTTACCGGAAATACGGACATAAAGCCTCTTTCTGTTACAGGAACGATATCTCTTGAAAAAGTTCCTGACAAGCGCAAATACTATTCCAAGGACAGTAATATTTACAAGGATGGTCTTTCTGTGGATATTACGCTGGTTACACAGACGGGAATAGATTCTCAGGGGAAATATATTACAAAAAGCGAAGCCGTTGATATTTCCTCGACCTGTACGATTGACCCTCAGACGGCAGGTGAAGCCTTTAAATCAGGAAATAAGGCTGTTGTGAATATTTATCCGATAAATTCCAACCAGCCTATCGGCAATTATGAGATCACCTATATAGACGGGATAGGCGATGTAAACGGCGATAAGATCATTAATGGTTCGGATGCGACGGTTGTTCTTAACGCATACACCATGCTTTCGTCGGATCCTTCCTACAAGGTGGATGACGCAATCATGCGTTACGGCGACATGGATTTTGACGGCATACTGAACGGCTCGGATGCCACAAGGCTTTTGCAGTATTACACCATGCTTTCTTCTGACGAGACATATAATCTTGATAAGTTCTTTTCCGACATGAATATGAAAAATGCACTCTGAAAATAAAGTTTTTTATGTTTTGCTATTGAAATTTTTGTAAAAATATAGTAAAAATTTTGTATTTACAGCTGTTAAGTATAAGTACTTGCAATTAAAAAAGGAGTATTGAAATGAAAATATTGCCGCTTACTATACAATTTGAAAACTATAAAAGTGTAAATAGAAAAAGAGAGTATCAAGCTGTTCCGTATCTAAAAAAAGACACTGTTAACTTTAAAGGTAATTTTCTACAAGATGCATATAGCAATCTAAATACAGTTATTGATAAACAAATACTTCCTTTTATAAACGAAAGTAAATTATTATATAAGACGCTTGTTGAGATTCAAAATGGTATAAATAAAATTATTTCAAATTTCTCTTCCGAAGAAATAAATTTGATGGTAAGAAAAAGTAATTATTTACAGCCGGAGTACAATAAATCATTAAAGCCTTATGAAGCTTTTATCATAAGAGCTGAAAAATATAAACAGAATTTAAATAATTATAATAGAATAAAAACGATTCTTTCTGGTGAAAATTATGATAATGATGATATAAAAGCAACA
>UQXS01000231.1 GCA_900545125.1 uncultured Ruminococcus sp. | reverse complement strand
GACCCATGACATAAAACTATTCATTTTTCCCCCTTTCCGCCGCTTTCGGGAAACAAAAAAGCCGTTTGACGTAGCATTTTCTGCTCCCGACAAACGGCTTTAAACCTTATTTTTCGCCTGAATACAGGCTTTTATCAATCCTTTCTTTTCGTTATAGTTCGCCGCATTGTTTACGGAATGGCACAGTTCATGGTACTGTCGATCGGACAGCACGGACTTCGCCTTTTTCAGCATCGCCGGAACATCTCCGCTGATGGTGACTTTTGATTTTTCATATCTTTTTCTTGTCTGCATAATACCTCCCAAAACTCAAGATATTTTCATTTTCATCACCCCTTACGCATTGAAATTTTCCGATAAATAACAATTTTATCGTTCTAAACTCATGCCCTGATCCTCGCACATTTCATCCACGATGCCAGCCCCTACAAAAAATTCTTCCATAAGCGTTGTATTGCCTGTGAAGTTCGGAGCATTTTTATTATTCAGCGATATACAGCCATTTTCGCCAAATTCTATCGGCTCTTTTACGATTACCGATCCTCCATGATCCACTGTCACGCTTTTTTCAAGCGAACAAAAACTGCCGTCATCGCCACGCCTTAGATGATAACAGTGCAGACCTTTCGGAATGTCGGCATCGGTCATTCGGCTATTTGTGAACAGCGCAGACTGCCCCTCAACCTCAATAATCTCAAATTCTTCATCGGAAAAATTCACATAATCTGTTTCGCTTGCATTCAGATACAGCCCCCAATTTGATGGATCGCTCTCCATTACACGGGCGGCAAGTTCGATTCTATCCCTGCTGCTTTCGGGAAAATATTCCTCAATGCACTCTCCGTCAAAATATGCGTATCTTCCGCAGTTTGAGCCGATATCCTCGTCCGCCCACTCATGCTCAAATGTTATGTCGGGATACATTTCCGACAGCTTTTCAAGAATGTGATGCGGAGCAGACCATGCTGTGTAAAATGTTATTTTACCATTTTCAAAGAATATATTCCCGGTATATCCATAAGAGTTCCATTTCGTACCCCAGTTGGCGATACACCAGTGATAGCTGTCGCAATTATCGGGCATTGGGATTATTTTATTGAAATCCAGCGAACCTACGCCGTGTTCGTCATTCTGCACCGCTTCCAGCATCGCCTGTATACGGCGCTCATCCCCCGAAACAGCGACAATATTCGTAATATGATTAGGCATTAATTCATCTCCATTTCAAAATCTTCGCATTCATCCATTTCTTCTTCAGTGCAAGGATCAACGTACTCCATAATGATCCCAAGAGCCTTCTCATAGCTGCCAGATGAGGTAACCCGGCTGCACATTTCCCTTGCTTCTTCCAGCATTCCGCTGCGTTTCAGCGTTTGGGAAGCTATTCCCATGACGTTGAAAATATTGCCGTCAGCGCCTATTATTGGGCATTTCGGACGTTTATTTTTCTGAATTTCCAAATCCTCAATTTGTTCCTCAATAAATCCGCCAAGATTATTCGGAACATAATCCGACAGCCACGTACTTCCGAAATTTTCTCTTGTTTCAAGCCGCCACATCGCAAGCCTACTAACGTCAAGCTGAACGCCGTCAAACGGAAACAGCAGACAGGTGATTCCCTCATTTTTAAAGGTGTATACCTTTTCAAATTGATTTCCGTTCCGCAGTATACCGCTTTCCGTCAGCATATCGTTGATGCCGTTCACCCATTCCTGCAGATCGCCGCCGCAGCCCTGCAAAACAAGACCCTCGCTGCCGTTCATTTTTCTCAGATCGTGCAGAGAAATATTTTTGATCTCCATTATTGTGTCCACTCCTTTTTTAATCTGCCGATGACGTATCTCTGCCCCTTACCCGTGACAAGCGTCTGCTGATGCGTTTTAATCATATTTTGGGTTTCAAATACCGTTTCTTTTACCGAAAAATAGCCATTTTCAATATATTTCTGATAGGGCAGATTGTTCGACATGAGAATACCTTTTTTCCTTAGCCATTTAAACAATCTATTTCTCCCGATTGGAATATTTTCTTCCGCAGTAAGTTTCGCCATAGCGTTCATGTCGATGAGATTGGTTGTATCGGAAACCTGATTTGCGAACTCCACCAACGGCTGATCGCGCCTGATACGCTCGTTAAGCTGATTTATTGCCATCATCTGCAGGCGAAAAAGACCTTGATACGGCTCGTCCAAAAAAGGGAGATAATTTTCTATGAACATATCCACGTTGACGACGTAGCCGCCTGTTTTGCGAATGGTAGGCAGAATTTGAGTGGTTACCCAACGCTTGAACTCCTTTGCCTTTGGAAGTTTGCTCGACATTATTAATGAGTAAATCCCACTTTCATTAATAAAAGTCATTTTCTGCGTTCCTCCAAGGTCGCCTTGAATCAGGGCATCCTTTTTATCCTCATAATCAACGTGTGCAGCAATTGCATTTCTCGGCTTAGCATAGCCAAGTATCTTTGCAGCGTCTTTGCCGATAAACCACGGTTCGTCATTTATAATGACAGTTCTTATTTTGCCAAACTCCTCGCTTTCAAAAATCTTGATTTTATTTTCCATAAGCATTAATCTCCTTATCAAACTCCAATAAATGTCTTGCGATATCCTCAACAACCGGTACGCTTACCGCATTCCCTGCCTGCTTATATAGCTGTGCGTCGGACATTCCTATTGCCTGAACCTTATGAAATTGCTCATCGGTAAATCCCTGAAGCCTCCATGCTTCTAGGGGCATTAAACGTCTTATCCTGCCATGATGAACTATACCGTGCCTGTCCGAAACTGTAATGCAAAACATCGGCTCATTAGGCTCTTTTATTCTTCTGCCGTTTTGCCAAGTTTTTTCTTTAAACGGATTCAGAATAGCTCTTGGTGATTCCTCAACAAGAACTCCCGATCTTTCGCCTCTGTTAGTACCTGTTACCCCCTGATCCATTCTCGTATGCAGGCAGCGAGCTGCGTCCGTAATCTGTGGATTTTCATTCAGATCACAAAAAACAGCGGAATGCTCGCCTTTATGATTACTTACTCCGCTGTTCTGACGTGCCGTAACGCATCTTGCAGCATCCGTCATTTGAGGATTTGGATTGCAGTCAATAAAATACAAACCTGTTTTACCACCCATACCACCAGAACCGCTACACTGAGTGGAAGCCAGTCCGTTCGGATCATAGACTCTCGAACCCTGACTGCCGCCGATTAGCTGCTCAGTTTTCCTGCTATTTTGGCGGTCGCTTCTTCCGACAGCCAGTATTTTGCCGGAACAATTAATTCCAAAACATCCTGCAATATATACTCTCTTTCGGACTTGGGGAAGATAATCGGCGCTGTTATACACACGCCATTCCACGCAGTACCCCAGTTCGCAAAGCGTTTCAATGATTTTGGCG
>UQXS01000230.1 GCA_900545125.1 uncultured Ruminococcus sp. | reverse complement strand
CTTTAGTCATGTCAGGATAAAGGCTGTAATCGGGATAAATATGCTCAATTTCATAGGGTAGGTCATGATCCGCCGATTTATCATATACCTCTTTGCCGTCTATGAGTCTGATAGCGTAACCGCTTCCGCCTTTAATGACCTTATCCGCATTGATGTGATAGGGATAGTCCTCGGTGAAGCTGAACACCTTTGACATATATACTATGTCAAGGTGTTCGCTTATCATCGGTTTGTACCATTCCACGCTGTCTCCCTGAGTCTTGTGCCAGGCTGACAGCTTCATCAATGGCAGATTAGGGTAGTTGTGTCCGTCCACATCAATCAAACCTACCTTCATTCGTCCTCTTTCATACTTGCAAAGTAATAAGCAAGAGCTTTTTCAACGGTATCTGTAACATCCTTTGCCTTAGCACCCTCGTCAAAATACTTAGTGAAAATATCATTACTGATCTTCACGCTCTTAGGCTTCGGCTTGACATCTGCCATACCAGTGATGATGCGGATAATGGTGTCACGGTCGATATTGCCTTTACTGTCGGCAGCTTCACGGAGCTGTCTGGACTTCTTCATATCAATTTTGAAGTTCTCCGCCTGTTCAGCGACTTCTGTCTGAGCTTCATTCGACAGGAAAGAAAGCTCAACTCCGCTTCTGACAGCTATATCTCCGCTGTCCACAAGGGTTTTCAATTCGTCTACGAGCTTATTGATGCGGATCAGACGGACAACAGAGCCTTTGCTCACTCCGTACTCCTTGCCGACGCTCTCGCTTGTGTCTAACTTTGAACCCAGTGGATTCAAAGTTGTTTCCTCTGCTTCGGCATTGGGATTTTCAAGAAGTGCAAGCTCCCTCAGTATGTCATTCCTTTTGCCCTGAGAAAACATTTCGCTGTGTCTGAGTGCAATAACGGCAGCCTGTTCACTGATACGGAGATTTTCAAAACCTCTTTGCATGATATTTGATTCGAGTGCATAAATTTCAGCTTCTTCCTCAGAAAGTCCCTCTTTAATGATAGCCGGAACAGTAGGAAGTCCTGCAAGTTTTGAAGCATTCCACCGATTGTGACCAATCAGAATTTCATATCCATTCTCACAAGGCTGCACAACGATAGGTGAAAGTACACCATTTTCCTTGATGCTGGCTATCATATCTTCAAGTCTTTCACCTGAATACAGTTCAAATTTATGATTGTGATATGGGCGGAGCATTTCACAGGGTATCTGCTGTATGGAATTCAGCATAGGTGCCGGAGTGGACAGCATAGCTCCCAGGTCAAACTGTGGTGTGTTCATCTTCAATCTTCCTTTCTAACTCTTTTATTCTTGCCCTTAGTTCTCGGTTTTCAAGCTCGGACTTCATAAATTCCGACTTGATACGCTTGATCGTCACATCGGCTCTTATAATAATATCTGCAAATCTCAGTAGTGTGAGCTTATATTTACGCTGATTGTACCCAAATTCATAGCAGACCTTTCCTGAGAGCCTGTCACGGTTCTCTGACAGGCTCTCAATGATCTTTCTTGAAGTATCGGCAACAGCTTTCGTGTGGTCGGCTGAGAAGTATTCGTCAAGCTCACCTTCATTGTGCGGAATGAAAAGCCAGGGAGTTCCGTTTGTGTCAAATTTGTTTGGCATAGCTCAGTCCTCCTCGTCTGTGCAGAAGCTCAGTCCATGGATGAGCTGAATGTAAATAGCAGAGTATCTGTCGTGTTCAGAACCATCGCTATACATCATTGCTTCAAAAAAGAAATCCTTAGCTTCTTCACGGTCGTTCCATTCTCTGACCTCGCCGTGGCACTTAGTTTTGACCTTGCGCTTTGGGTTCATTGATAATTCAGGAGTTTTTAACATCTTGAAAGCACCTCCATTGCTAATTTCTCATATTCCATACCTAACTTACTGTCAGTCACACAAAGCGGTATTCCGCTTTCAGAACTCTTGGCAGCTTCAACAGACTTGCTGATGCTTGTTTCAAAGAGCTTTTCGCTGTATTTCTCAGCAAGAGCTTCAACAGATGCACGGCTTACCTTTGTTCTGTCTGTCATTGTGGGCAGCACGCCAAGCAGATTTACTTTCGGATTGATCGTTGCCTTGATCTGCTGACATAAAGCTTCGAGTGCCTGTAGACCGTCCATGCTGAATTTCTGTGTTTGTACGGGTATCAGAAGCCTGTCCGCAGCCGTAAGTGCGTTTATCAACAATCCGCTTAAGGACGGCAGACAGTCAATAAGAATAAAATCATAGCTGTAAGTCACATCATCGGAAAGAATTCTTCTGAGAATAGTTTCTCTGGACAGTGCCGTTGACATCAGATTTTCTGAATTTGCAAGGTTGATGTCAGCAGGAATATAATCCACATCAGCGGCTTCACAATGACGGATCGCTGTCTGTACAATTTCCGCTGTGATTGGATTACCCATACAGGCTGTCATAACAAGCTGTGTCATTGTCGGAAACTGGTCTGGTTCATATCCAAGATATTCGGAAAGGTTTGCCTGTGGATCAATATCCACAAGCAGAACTTTTTTGCCATGCTTCAGAGAGAGCGAAGCTCCCAGGTTGTAGGCTGTGGTGGTCTTGCTTACACCGCCTTTTTGATTTGAGATTGCAATAATTGTGCCCATTTTTAATACCTCCTGTGTAATCTGGCTCAGAAAGCCGTATCTTCTTCTGCAAAAACATCCTTGTTATTGTTGTGGGATTCATCAGGCTTGCTTTTCTTTTTACTGCCTGTGAAATGTATCTCTTTAACAACAATTTCAGTAGAGGTGTGTTTCTTGCCGTTTTTCTCATATTTACTGTTGCGGAGAGTACCGACTATCAGCAATTTGTCACCTTCGCTGTACCAATCTGCGATAACATCTGCATTTCTGTTCCATGCAATGCAATTAAAAAAGTCAGTTTCTGCATTATCCTCGCCCTTTCTCGCAGGTCGTTGAAAAGCGATTGTGAATTTGCAGTAACGGTTTTCACCGTTGTTCCTGATTTCAGGATCGTCAGTCAATCTGCCCATTATGTTGACGTTGTTCAACATATCTTTTCAGCCCTTTCTGTTTTTGTTTTGTGAATTGCTGTGCTTTTATTATACATAGCTTTAAGCATAAAGTCAAGTATAATTTTGCGTAATTAAAAAATTTGTAGTAGTGCAGCAATCAGACAGCGAAATTTTGGTTTTCCCCAGTGTCATTTTCACAAAACTCTCGTTATACTTGACTTTATGCCTAACATATGATAGAATAAGAAAAAAAACATTACAAGGGGGAATACGCTTGTTTACGCATAAATGTGAGATGTGCGGAATGGAGTTTCAAAGCAAGTCCAACCGTGCGAAATACTGTATCTACTGCCGTGATAAGGCTCAGACTGCCCGTAACCGTGCATACGCTGAGAAGAAGAAGTCCGGCACTTCCGTTCCGTTAGGGAGTGA
>UQXS01000229.1 GCA_900545125.1 uncultured Ruminococcus sp. | reverse complement strand
TACCATATCTATGAAAAAAAGCCAAGCAAAAACTTGACTTTTTCGACAGACTGAGGAGATGTGTCTGACCACATCTCCTATTTTAATATAAACATTATTCGGACAAATCGCTGATAATTTTTTCCAGAACCGGAAGATCCTTTTCAAGTGTTTCTTCCATTTCTTCTTCTTTGGCATAAAGATAATTGCGAGGTTTTCTGACGGTGATAAACAGATCGTATGGAATATCATTATCAGATATTCCTACACGTTCTGCAAATTTTGTGTGTTTAAGGTAAAATCTGCCGCTTCTTATATTGAGATTTTCCGGGAACATTTCATCAAGATCAAGCAGTTCTTTTTCCGGATCTGTAAGTTCCAGAAATTTTTCATCGCCGATAACTATAACACTTTCGGCGCTGTTCAGTTCCGTTGTGAGTTTTGTATCATTACCGTTTGCGTATCCGTCACCACGCATTTGTATAAAATAAACTGATACTTCGGTCTTGCCGTTGCCGTTAAAATCCGATGCCATACTTTCCAGATAATTTTCCAGTTCGGGAGCATTACCGATGATATCGCTTTCACAAATTACAAGCACTACCATGTCCGGATGAGGTTTTGACAGATAATTAGTAACCAGCACCACTGTAATTATCAAAAAAACAGATGCAATTCCAAGCCACCACTTATTATGATAGAAGAAATTTCCTATTTTTTTCCGGAAGGACATTTTTACAGGTTCTTCAGTTTCTTCGCATATCTCTTCGCTTTCTTCTATAATTCCCTGTTTAAGGCGAATAAGCTCTTTTTTTTCTTCCAGGATACGCTTGTCATATGCTTCCTGGCGTTTTCTTTCACGTTCTTCCAGACGGCGTCTCAGATCTTCCTGCCGGGCTTCTTCCTCTTTCCGTTTTTGTTCACGAAGTTCTTTATTGACCTCAAATATGCTTTTTTTGATATCAAGCCTGTCATCGTCATTATCCGGTGCAGTCCTGACTTTTCTTTCCTTGTCCTTGTCTTTCATTGTACAAGATCAGGCAAGAGGACGCATTGTCGGGAACAGCAGAACATCCCTGATAGAAGGACTGTCTGTAAGAAGCATTACAAGTCTGTCGAGACCGAATCCAAGACCGCCCGTAGGAGGGAGTCCGTATTCGAGAGCTGTAACGAAATCTTCATCAACTTCTGCATTTGCTCCCTGAGCACGTTTAGCTTCAACCTGTTTTACAAAGCGTTCTTTCTGGTCGATAGGATCGTTAAGTTCCGAGAAAGCATTACCCATTTCACGGCAGTACATAAAATATTCAAAACGCTCTGTAAACGCCGGATCAGATGGCTTTCTCTTTGCAAGCGGAGAATTTTCAACAGGGTAGTCGTATATAATAGTAGGCTGTATGAGCTTATCCTCGACAAAAGCTTCAAAGAATGCAATAAGTACATGACCCTTTGTTGCATTTTCTCCCTCGTCAACTTCGACGCCCTTTTCCTTGGCACAAGCTCTTGCAGCTGCATCGTCTGTCCAGCTGTTGTAATCAACGCCGGCATATTTTCTGACGGCTTCAACCATCGTAAGACGCTCCCACGGACTTTCCATATCGATCTCTACGCCCTGATAGGTGATTTTTGCAGTTCCGCAGACTTTTCTTGCGATAGTTCTGTACATATTTTCAATAAGATCCATCATGCCGATGTAGTCGGTATAAGCCTGATACATTTCTACGGTTGTAAATTCAGGGTTATGAGAGGTATCCATACCCTCGTTCCTGAAAATACGTCCGACTTCGTAGACCTTTTCAAATCCGCCGACGATAAGACGCTTGAGATAAAGTTCAGTCTCAATACGAAGGTACATATCCATATCAAGGGTGTTGTGATGTGTTACGAAAGGACGTGCAGCAGCGCCGATCTCCAGAGTATGAAGAACCGGAGTATCAACCTCAATATAGCCAAGATTGTCCAAATAATTTCTTACTTCCGAAATGATGCGGCTTCTCTTGACAAATGTGTCCTTTACATCGGGATTTACGATAAGATCAACATAGCGCTGACGGTATCTCATGTCCTGATCTTTAAGTCCGTGCCACTTTTCGGGAAGAGGCAGCAGAGATTTCGACAGAAGAACGATACTCTTTGCATGAACGGAAATTTCTCCCTTTTTCGTTCTGAAAATAAATCCTTCAACACCGATGATATCGCCGATATCCCATTTTTTCTTAAATTCCTTGAACAGATCTGCCCCGACTTCGTTGGAGCGTATATAGACCTGAATTCTGTCCGAACCGTCACGGATATCAATAAAGTTTGCCTTACCCATATCACGCCAGCTCATGATACGTCCGGCTAAGCGGACGATTTTTTCGCTGAGAGCAGCGATAGAAGCCTTTTCTTTTTCTTCATCACCGCCGGCTTCGGCAAGAGCAGCAGCTTCATCTGCTTCATACTGTGCCTTGTAATCTGCCGCATGACCGGTCACATCGAATTTTGTGATCTGGTAGGGATCTCTGCCTGCTTCTCTGAGAGCGGCGAGCTTATCAAGACGATCTTTTTTCAGAATATTTATATCAACGGCAGGTTCTTCCTGAACCTGATTTTCTATGTTTTCACTCATAGCTTTTTCAATTCCTTCCTGTATACTGCTGCGCAAAACTTACTTGGAAATTTCCATAACCTCAAATCTCAGTTCGCCTGCCGGAGCTTCAACTATAAAAATATCCCCGACTTTTTTCTTCATTGCGGCTTTACCGATAGGTGATTCGTCAGAAATTTTTCCATCTCTTACATTTGCGTGGTTTGTTCCGACGATAGTAAATGTTTCAACTTTTCCGTTGTCAAGGCGTTTGATTGTGATTTTTGAGCTCATGCCTACCTCGTCAACTGAAATGTTGGAATCTTCTACGATTTCAGCATTATCAATAGTATACTGAAGTTCTGAGATATGGGCTTCAAGTATGGCCTGTTCATTTTTTGCTTCATCATACTCAGCGTTTTCGGAAAGGTCTCCGTATGAACGGGCAACTTTCAGTCTTTCGGCAACTTCCTTACGTTTATTGATCTTAAGATCATCAAGTTCAGCTATAAGCTTTTCGTAGCTGTCTCTGGACATTTTTTTCAAAGCCATTTTAATACACTCCTTACATAATTTACAATAACTCTAATTATAATATATTTTTCGTTTTTTGTCAAGGCGGCAGAACAATTATTTTTAAAGAAAGTTGTACAGCCATATCCGGATATATAAAAGATCAAGATAATTGCATGACTGATGCAATGAATGTTCTTGTTGATTTCAGACAAATTTCGCAATCCATAATTGTAATAAATTACAAATTGCTTTTTTGCCTCGTCTTTTTAGCGCTTTAGAATCACTTATGTATGAAAACATAAAGCTATGTGTTTAGTAATTATGAAAAGGATGATAAAAATGAAAAAACTAACCGCATTATTTATGTCGCTTATCTTT
>UQXS01000228.1 GCA_900545125.1 uncultured Ruminococcus sp. | reverse complement strand
ATAAGATAATATCGGTTTACAAAGGTTATCTGAATTCAGAGCCGAATTCATTTTATTGTTTTCCGTCACGAAATTATTCGATTAAAAGCGGGGACAGTAATGAGTTAGTGTATATTATACAGGCGATGCTGGAGGGACTTCGCAAGAATTTCGATAATTTTCCGGCAACAACAGTCTGCGGAAATTACAATGCAGAAACGGTAAAAGCTATAAAAATGTTCCAGAAGAAAGTAGGATTGCCCCAGACCGGAGTAATAGACTGTAAAACATGGAATATGCTTGTAAATTTCTGTGAACATACGAGAAAGACAATATAGAAAGATATCTTTCCTGTAGAACGCAGGTTTTAAGTTATTGACAAAATATAGGTATTATGATATAATTATACTGTTTTAAAATGAACAAAATCAAAATTAAGGATTGATAAAAATATGGATTATAATTCGCTTGCAGATCTGCTTTTCCCTGATGTGACTGAAAAACCGGAGGAGATGGAAGCTCGTTTTCCCGAGCGTGAACTTCCGGAGGGAGCTTGTGTAACACGTATAGGACCCAGTCCGACGGGATTTGTTCATCTGGGGAATCTGTACAATGCCCTTATAGGCGAGCGTCTTGCACACCAGTCCGGCGGTGTTTTTTATTTGCGTATAGAAGATACGGACAGCAAGCGTGAGGTTGAGGGAGCAGTCGAGACGGTCATAAACGCCATGAATTATTTCGGCGTTAATTTCGATGAGGGAGCGGTTTCCGGCGGAGACAACGGAAGCTACGGTCCATATCGTCAGAGACAGCGTGAAGGGATATATCACGTTTTTGCGAAACATCTTGTTCAGCGTGGTCTTGCATATCCATGCTTCCTTACTGCTGAGCAGATCGAAGCAATACGTGAAAAACAGACGGCAAATAAAGAAAATCCCGGAATTTACGGTGAATATGCTGCCTGCCGTGATCTTACAATACAACAGGTAAAGGAAAATATCAGTGTCGGCATGGAGTGGGTGCTTCGTTACAGAGGTGTTCAGACTGATGAATATATTTCCGTTGAGGATGCCGTCAGAGGAAAGCTGGAGATGCCGAGAAACAACATGGATTTTGTTCTTCTTAAAAGTGACGGAATACCGACATATCATTTTGCTCATGTTGTTGACGATCATCTGATGCGGTCCACTCATGTTATAAGAGGTGAAGAGTGGATTTCTTCGCTGCCGATGCACGTGGAACTTTTCAATGCACTTGGCTGGAAGATGCCGGTATACTGTCATACGGCAACGCTCATGAAAATGGAGGGAACGGGTAAGCGCAAGCTTTCAAAGAGAAAAGATCCCGAACTGGCACTGTCCTATTATCAGCAGGAGGGAATAAGCTCCGATGCTATCTGGGAATTTCTGCTTACCGTGCTCAATTCCAATTTTGAGGAGTGGCGCATAGCCAATCCGGATGCAGATTACAGGGATTTCCCGTATTCGCTGGAGAAGATGTCCATTTCCGGCGCACTTGTTGATCTTGACAAACTGCGCAACATTTCCAAAGATGTTATAGGAAGAATGACCGCAGACGATGTTTATAAGAACTGGCTGGGCTGGTGTGATGAGTATAACAAGGATTTTGCAGAGCTTATCAGGAAATATCCTGAAAGAACGATTGCAGCACTGAACGTCGGAAAGGGTGGCAATAAGCCGAGAAAAGATCTTGAAACATGGAAGCAGGCGTGCAGTTTCATGAGTTTTTACTATGATGAAACGTTTGCAGTTTCTGATGATATGCCGGCAGAGTGCGATGAAGAAACGAGAAAGCTTTTCTTTGCAAAGTATCTGGAAAGTTATAATCACGGCGACGATTCGTCGGAATGGTTTGCAAAGGTAAAGACGATTACCGAAGAACTGGGATTTGCTGTAAAGCCGAAGGATTACAAGAAGAATCCCGAACAGTATAAAGGAAGTATTGTGCATATAACAAATATGCTGAGAATTGCCCTTACAGGTCACGCCAATGCTCCGGATATACATGAGGTAAGCCATGTACTGGGCGAGGATATCGTAAGAAACAGGTTAGAAAAATGGCTGTAAATTCAGTCGGAGATGAAATCGAAAGGTCTTGAAAAAATGGCAAGGAATAAAGATCAGAATAATGGAAAGAAATTTGATATACCACGTCCGGAATTTCCAAAGCGTGCGGTTGTCACCGGAGGAATGCCCTACGGAAACAAGGAACTGCATTTCGGTCATGTAGGCGGAATGCTGGTTTTTGCCGATACCTATGCACGATTTCTCCGTGACAGAATAGGCAGGGAAAATGTTATATTTGTAAGCGGCACTGATTGCTACGGTTCTCCGATAGCCGAGGGTTGGCGTGTTAAAGTCGAAAAAGGAGAATTTCAGGGAACTCTTGAAGAATTTGTTGGAAGCAATCATGATAAACAGCAGAAAACTCTTGATGCTTACGGAATCTCGCCCAATCTTTTTGCTGCGTCCGGTCTGGGAAGATCAAAGGAGATCCATGCAGAGGTAACGGACTGGTTTATCAAATCGCTCTATAAAAAGGGACAGCTTGATAAAATTTCGACCATGCAGTTTTACGACGAAAAGGCAGGAGTTTTCCTTAACGGACGACAGGTCATCGGAAAATGTCCCGTTGAGGGATGTACTTCCGAGAAGGGATATGCCGACGAATGTGATCTCGGACATCAGTATATGCCGGAAAATCTTCTTAATCCTGTAAGCACGCTCACCGGGGAAACACCTGTAATGAAGCCGGTCACCAACTGGTACTTCCGTTTGCGTGATTACGAACAGCTTATGAAAAATTGGGTGGAGGAACTGAAAAAGCGCAAGGATGTACGTCCCGTTGTCTGGAAAACAATTGACGAGTTTCTGAAAGCTCCGTCTATTTATATCAAGCGTGAATTTGAGGATAAGTACATGAAACTGAGATCTTCAATGCCTGAGCATGAATACCTGGAGGAGAAGAAAAAGCCGTCTTTCACCATAGAATTCAGGAATCTTCCGGACTGCGACGAAGCGTGCCGTATTCTTACGGAAAACGGCATCCGCTACCGTACCGGAAAGACGCTTGTTCCTTTCCGTCTGACAGGAAACATCGAATGGGGAGTTCCTGCCCCTGTGCTTGAGGGCGAAGATCCGCTTACAGTCTGGGTATGGCCGGAATCACTCTGGGCGCCGATCTCATTCACACAGACATATCTGGAGCAATCCGGACAGGATCCCCAGGACTGGAAGAAATACTGGTGCAGCAAGGATGCCACGGTTTATCAGTTCATCGGACAGGACAACATATATTTTTACGGAATTGCTGAGCCTGCAATGTGGATGGCACAGCAGGAGGGTGAGGAGAAAACGGCTTCTCCGGCTGACGGTGAGCTTCAGATGCCTGTAATCGTAGCGAATCATCATATATTGTTCCTTGATAAAAAGGCGTCAAGTTCCGGAGCAGTAAAGCCGCCTATGGCTGATGATCTTGTGAATCACTATACTCC
>UQXS01000227.1 GCA_900545125.1 uncultured Ruminococcus sp. | reverse complement strand
CAAATTTCATCATAACAGAAAGTCTAATTTATGAGTTGTTAAGTTGTGGATAGTGCATTGACAATGGGTATCACTGCCCAAACGCAGGCAAGCCATTTCCAGCTTTCTATTCCGAATACCGCAAAAAAAAGCGTGGATATAAGTATTACTCCCACCGAGCCCCAGCAGTAAAACGAGTGCAGCAGGCTCATAACGGCGTCCTTGTTTTCAAAAGGACACGCCTCTACAATAGGGCTGCCCAACACTTCTATAAGTCCGCTGCCCACTGCGTAGACTATAACGCTCGCTATTATCCCTACAAATGGGTCGGGCAAAAGTTCCGGTAAAAGTGCGAGTCCTAAAAGTCCTGCGGCGGAGCATATTTCAGCAGCCACAGCGCATTGGCGGTATCCTATCCTGTCCGCAAATTTAGCGCATAAAACGTCCGTAATAAGCTGCGTTATGAAAAACACCGAGGATATGAGCGCGATTTTTCCCAATGCTATGCCGTAGTCACTGTGAAATTTTAAAAATAGTAGCGGTGCGAAATTTGCCGCTATTGCCTGCGTTATAAAGCCCAGATAACAAGCTGCCAAAGTCCTTTTATAGTTTTTTGCCATATTGACTTTCCTCCGATTTGTTGTTATAATGTAATTGTATCATATCACAAACACTTTGAAAAATCAAGACACAATTTCACAATTTTATTGCACAATATCGTAAATAGGAGGTGCGGCAATGAAAGCGGACAACAACTACGGCAGGATAAGGACCGACGAAACTTTGAGGGAAACGGCTTGTCACGGCAGCGATGAATATCCGTTCAAATATTATAATGAAGACATATGGCTGTTTGATTTTCACTGCATTGACTGGCACTGGCATTCCGAGGTGGAATTTGTATTTATTGAAAAGGGTACGGCTGAATTCCTTGTCGGAAGCGGCAGATATGTTCTGACCGAGGGGACGGGCATATTTATAAATTCACAGGTCATTCACCGTTTTGAAGCGTCCGAAAGCGTAATTATTCCAAATATCGTATTTTCTCCGTCCCTGCTTTCTGCGGAGGACAGTCTGATATACCGCAAATATATACAGCCCCTGCTTGATTCGTCGGTCGAGTGTTTGATATTTTCACCTGAAGTTCCGTGGCAGAAAGATGTTCTGAAAAATCTGCTGTCAGTGTTTGACGTTCAGGAGACGGAAAGCATTAGCGAAATAAAGACGGTTGAGCTTTTGCTTAAAATATGGGAAACCGTATACGAAAACGCGAATATATCGGAAAGCATTCCTGCGGCAAAAGCGACCGCTCACACGCAGGCGCAGCTCCAAATAATGATGCAGTATATACATAAAAATTATTCGGAGCATATAACTCTTGCCGACATAGCGCAAACCGTATCTGTCAGCAAAAGCAGTGCACTGAATATATTCAACAAATATCTGCGGATCTCTCCTGTAAGCTATTTGATAAACTACAGACTGAAACGTGCCGCAAAGCTTCTTGCCTCCACGGACAACAGTATTTACTCAATTGCAAGTAATACAGGCTTTGAAAACGCCGGGTACTTCTGCCGTAGCTTTAAAGAGCTTTTCGGCGTTACCCCAAGCAAGTACAGAAAAAAATAAAAATACGCTGCCGATGTCCAATTACAGGATATCGGCAGTTTTATAATTGACCTGACGGAATCCGAGCAGGAATGTATATTTGAAATCCTGAATCAGCAAAGCAAAAAATTTCACGGCAAGGATTGCATGACGCTGCTTGCCGAGGCGGAAAAGGAGATGACTGATACAGCATGAAAATTATCAAGCGAAACGGTACAGAAGTACCGTATGACTGCGAAAAGATTAGAGATGCTATTTCGGCGGCGAACAACGAAGTTGACAACAAAATTAGCGATACAGTGATTGGCTTTCTTGTCGGCAAGGTCGAACAGCGGTGTGAAGCCCTTGCAAGACCTGTCCATGTCGAAGAAATTCAGGACATGGTCATTGATGAACTGAATCACGCCGAAGCTTACAAACTTGCACGGCACTACAGCGAATATCGGCTTTTGCACGAGCAGAAGCGGAAAATGAATACCACGGACGGAAAAATTCTCAGCCTGCTGGAACGCAATAACGAGGAAGCAAAGCAGGAGAATGCCAACAAGAATCCTATCATCAACAGCACACTCCGTGACTATATGGCTGGTGAGGTCAGCAAAGACATCTGCCGGAGATTTTTGTTTCCGGAGGATATCATTGCTGCTCATGATGAAGGAATTATTCATATACACGACCTCGACTATATCGCTGAACCGATGTATAACTGCTGCCTTGTCAATCTGGAGGATATGCTCCAGAACGGCACAGTGGTGTCCGGCACAATGATCGAAAAACCTCACAGCTTTTCCACTGCCTGCAACATCGCTACGCAGATTATTGCACAGGTGGCATCGAACCAGTACGGCGGTCAGACAATAAGTCTATCGCATCTTGCACCTTTCGTGGATATCAGCAGACAGAAAATCAGAGCCGAAGTATTTGAAGATGTAAACTGCGACTGCGGATGTAAATTATCCGATGAAGATATTGACCATATCGTTGAAAAAAGAGTCCGCCGTGAGGTCAAGCGAGGTGTGCAGACGATACAGTATCAGATCAACACCCTGCTGACCACCAATGGGCAGACACCGTTTGTGACGGTGTTTATGTATCCGGATGAAGTCCCGGAAGGACAGACCAGAGACGACCTTGCAATGATTATCGAGGAGACGCTTTTGCAGCGTATTGATGGCGTGAAGAACGAAAAGGGTGTTTGGATCACTCCGGCTTTTCCAAAGCTGATTTATGTTCTTGACGAGGATAATATCACGGAGGACAGCCATTATTGGTATCTGACGCAGCTTGCCGCTAAGTGTACGGCAAAGCGTATGGTGCCTGACTACATCTCCGCCAAGGTGATGAAAAAACTCAAGGGCGATGTGTATCCCTGTATGGGATGTCGATCAGTCCTCACACCAAGTCAGGAGCATAAATATTACGGAAGATTCAATCAGGGTGTCGTGACAATAAACCTCGTAGATGTCGCTTGCAGTGCGGATGGTAACGAGGAAAAATTCTGGGAACTCCTGGACGAACGTTGTGAGTTGTGTTTCAAGGCTCTCATGTGCCGGCATGAACGGCTGAAAGATACGCCCTCCAATGTTGCCCCGATTTTATGGCAGTACGGTGCATTGGCAAGGCTGAAAAACGGCGAGGAAATCAACGAACTGCTGTACAACAATTACAGCACGATTTCTCTCGGCTATGCAGGCATTTCGGAAATGACTTACCGCATGAAAGGCTGTTCCCATACAGAACCGGAGGGGAAGGCATTTGCAGTAGCTGTCATGAAATTTCTGAATGCAAAATGTACAGAGTGGCGTGAAAAAACAAACATCAGTTTTTCGCTGTATGGCACGCCGATGGAGTCGTTGACTTACAAATTTGCACAGTGTCTCCAAAGGCGGCACGGCATTATTCCGAACG
>UQXS01000226.1 GCA_900545125.1 uncultured Ruminococcus sp. | reverse complement strand
GAACATCATGCGGAAAAGTCGATCAGAAAGATGATGAAAAGAAAGTAATTTCATCCGAAGCAGAAGATCCTACAGCAGATTCTACTTCTGCTCTCTCTGAGAATTCCTCTCAGGCAGTCTCTGCCGACGGAACGACCGGATCAACCGAAAACCAGACCGGAACAGTTCCCGGCACTACGAATAAAAAAGGATATACAGCTTCCGGCTCTGACAAGCCTGTTTCCGGTCAGCCCTCCGGAACAGTGCCAAACGGCTCTTCAGATAACGCACAAGGCGGCTCATCAGGAAACGGAACCCCGGGAAGCAGTTCACAGATAACGGATATCTCACTGACTTTGTACGATGTTACTCTGTCGGTAGGCAGTTCAAAAATGCCAATTGTCACCATGCTCCCTGCTGATGCTCCCGATAAGGGCGAAATATGGACAAGTTCTGATACATCAGTCGCCATAGTTGACACTTACGGCAATATTACCGGAGTAGGAAGCGGAAACTGTACCGTTACAGTTGCTTCCAGTGCCAATCCCAATGTAAAAGCAAAAGTAAATGTAAAAGTTGAGGATGCTCCGGATGTTCCGGTAGCCGACGGTGTTACATACATCGACGGAATTCTCATTGCCAATAAGACATACGCTCTGCCTGCAAGCTATAATCCCGGCGGACTTACCGGAGAATGCTCTGCTGCTTTCCAGCAGCTTGTCAACGGCGCAGCCGCTGACAACATCAATATTTATCTGTCGTCCGGATTCCGTTCATACGATTATCAGGCACAGATCTACAATAATTACGTTGCAATGGACGGTCAGGCAAATGCCGATACCTACTCGGCTCGTCCCGGACATTCCGAGCATCAGACAGGTCTTGCAATTGACTGCAATATTATAGACGACAGCTTTACCGGAACTCCGGAAGCCATCTGGCTGGAAAATCACTGCCACGAATACGGTTTTATAATCCGTTACCCAAAGGGAAAAGAAGGCGTAACCGGATATAAGTACGAACCTTGGCACATACGCTATATAGGTGTAGAAAACGCTAAAGCCGTTCATAACAGCGGTCTTTGCCTTGAAGAATATCTTGGAATCACTTCACAGTACACCTATTAATAAATATGCAGACAGGTTCTTAACGCAGCAGCTATGAAAATTAAACGCACTGAGACTTTATTCATTATTCTGACAGGTCTTGTCACCATGCTGATATGCACGAAATCTTCTCCGCTTTATCCAACAAACGACTGGGTCGATGCAAATTGCTACATGACGGTCGGCCGTGCTATGACGGAAGGAAAAATGCCATACCGTGATTTGTTTGAGCACAAAGGCCCGATAATCTACATTCTCCATGCTGCCGGAGCACTGATTTCAGACAGTTCGTTTTTTGGCATTTTTCTTATCGAAACGGCTGTATGCATCTGGTTTCTATATCTTTGCTTCAGTCTTGTGATGCGATTTACAGGAAAACGTTTTTTATGGTCTGTACCATTATTTGCAATGATAATATACAGTTCACAGACTTTCTGCCACGGTGACAGTGCCGAAGAATTCTGTCTGCCTATAATTCTGTACTCTTTTATACTCGGTCTGCCAACCATTGAAAGCGGAACTGCAATGTCCGATAAAAGTGCTTTTCTGCTCGGAGTTCTTTCAGGAATCGTCCTTTGGATGAAATTCAATCTCCTTGGATTTTACGTGGGAGCATTTCCGGTGATCGCATTCCTGTCCCGAAAAAACGGAGCAGCATCCATAATAAGAATGAGCAGCATTGCCGTACTTGGCATTGCTGCTGTATCTTTACCTGTCATTTTATACTTTACTGCCGAAAATTCCCTTTACAGCATGACCGAAGTTTATTTTTACAATAACATCTTTGTCTATGGAGGAGAAAAAACATCACTTTTTAAAAATCTGCTGAATGGATTCGTTTTCACTCTCAGATTCTTTCCTCTCGGAACGCTGATGATAGTTTCGGGAACTGCTGCTGCCATTCGCAGCAGAAAGAAAAAATATGCCGCCTACGGTATTGCATCGCTGATTACAGCGTTTTTCGGAACGTTTGCCGGTCATCTCAGCTACAGGTACTATCCGCTTATTCTTGCTCCGTTTGCCGTGATTTTCGGTACAGCAGCCATATCTTTTATAAGCCGGAAAATCCGTCTGCCAGAACGCAGTATTACCGCTGCATTCAATCTGATTTTATGCACGGCAGGAGCTTTCATACTCAGCCCCAATACTTACCTGATGCACTTCAAAAAGGAACAGCTTCCGCAGTATAAATTCGCAGATATTATAAATAAAACGGAAAATCCCTCACTGCTGAACTACGGCTTTCTCGACGGCGGATTCTATCTTGCAGCCGATATTATCCCTGAACAGCGGTATTTCTGCTGCAGCAACATGAAACTTGACGAAATGATAAAAAGTCAGCAGCAAGCTGCAAATGACGGTGTACCGGACTTTATCGTCACCAGAAGTCTTTCCGGAACACATCCTGATTTTCCGCTGTATACCTGCATTGCAGAAGAATCATTTCAATATTGCGATCAGACATTTCATTACTTTCTTTTCCGCAGAAACTGATTGCTTCTGAGTCTGCTGCAAAATGTCCAAAGAATGGAGAAAAAACATGGAAATTACCGGAGAATTCCTCACTGAAAAGCTCTACAGAATCGGACGTGTTGTGGTTGATAAAAGTCTCCACACCCAGAGCGCCGACGAAGTTTTTTTCCGTTATTTCGGCAACGATGTTATATACTCTATCCGGCGTACTATCAGCGATGAGGATTATCCGCATATCATTGAGTGTATGGAATCGGCATCAGAGGGAGAAATAAACCGTACCGTCATCCGCATGAAAGGTGTCAACGGTCTTGAAAGATATATTCTTGCGGCAATAAAAAAACTGCCGTCACATAACGGCGAAGAACCTCTTTACAGCATTACTTTAAGCGATGTACTTTCTCTGGAGAATCTGGCATATCTGCGTCAGCGCAAGATCTCTGAATATCGCTATATTCTAAGTCTGATAAGCGATCTTGCCTTTGAATACAGCTTTGAAACCGGCGAAATAAGAATTTATATGTTTGACTGCTGCCGTGAAATAATCCTCATTAAAGAGAAACTGGAAAAATGGCGGAGCGACTCCATTGAGGCAGGATATATCCAGTCACGGTATATCACTACATTCAACAACCTCTGCCGTGACATAAAAAACGGCGTGTACCGATTTGACTACGAAATAGAATCCTCAGTGCTTACCGCAGGCGAATCAAGGGAACTCTGCCTTTTCCGTGGCATAACACGATATGATTCTCCGGACAGCAAAAAAGTCAGCGGTATCATTTCCGTTGTAAGCTCCCGTCAGAAAAGCAAGGACATCAATCTTACTATAGAAGCCAACAGAGATTCTATCTCAGGTCTGCTAAACAAGCGTGCCGTAACATCATTTGCAACAGGACTTCTTGCGGAAAATCCCGCATACACCGTGGTTCTGGTCATTCTCGATA
>UQXS01000225.1 GCA_900545125.1 uncultured Ruminococcus sp. | reverse complement strand
GTTCTTTTGCCATTTTAAGATTTCTCCTTTTTATAAATTGATTCGGGAAAATAAAAAGCCCCGAACCGTGAATAGGTTCAGGGCGGACGATTGTCCGTGTTACCACCTGAATTCGGGGATATCCCCGCACTCGGCGCAGCCATGAAAGCTGCTTTCCCTGTAACGTGAGAATCACGTCGTGGACTACACAGTTGACCTTCGCCTACGAGGCTCGGAAGCTACTTTGGCATAATCCTGATACCGCCTTGCACCATCCGGCGGCTCTCTGAAAACCGGTGTATATGCTTACTCCTCTTCGTCATTGCCTTTGAAACATAAAAGTATTATAGCATATACCGTGAAAAATGTCAACCATTAAGTGCAATTTTTTCAGGAAATATCGTGGGATTTGAAAAAAATCCAAAAAACATCTTGACAAATCTTATACTTCGTGATATGATGTATTACATGAGGGGAGGTATCAAATGGATATTCAATTAAAACGAGGTCTTTTGGATGTCTGCGTATTGGCTGCTATAAAAAATGAAGACTCATACGGCTACAAGATAATTAAAGATATGAAGCCGTACATTGAAATGTCTGAATCGACCTTATACACTATTCTGAAAAGACTGGAGTCGGCAGGTATGCTGACCGTGCATACAGCAGAACACTGCGGAAGATTAAGAAAATATTACCATATTACTGATGACGGACTAAAGCGGATCGAAAGCTTTAAAAAAGAGTGGAAAGAAATTATGTCCATATATCAGTTCATAACGAAGGAGGATAAACGATGAATAAACAAGAATTTCTGTTTAAATTGCGAAAAGGACTGCACGGATTACCACAAAACGATATAGAAGAACGACTTACATTCTATTCTGAAATGATCGACGACCAGATGGAAGAGGGAACAACAGAGGAAGATGCTGTTTCCGGAATCGGCACGGTAGACGAAATTGTATCGCAGGCAGTAGCTGAGACTTCCCTTTCCAGGCTTGTAAAGGAAAAAGTAAGATCTAAAAGAACATTTCGGGTGTGGGAAATAATATTGCTGATATTGGGTTCTCCAATATGGCTTTCACTCCTGATAGCAGTGATTGCCGTGATCTTTGCGGTTTATGTTACGGTATGGTCTGTAATTGTCACTCTGTGGGCGGCTGAATTATCACTGGCGGCAGGTGCGTTCTGCGGTGTTTTGTCATCTGTTATTCTGTTCGTTCAGGTTAATGTGACTGCCGGGATCGCTATGATCGGCGCCGGAATTGCCTGTGCCGGTCTTTCAATATTTCTGTTTTTCGGATGCAAAGAGACAACAAAAGGACTTTTATTCCTGACAAAAAAGATGATATCAGGTATTAAATCAATTTTTATCGGAAGGAGAACGGATAATGAGTAAATCAGTAAAAAGGTGGCTTATTGCGGCTGCTCTTCTTGTGATGTCGGGTTGTGCTGTTTTTGCAGGAGCAATGGCTGCTCTTGGTTTTGATTTTTCAAAAATCAGCACCGTGAAATACGAAACAAATACTTATGAGGTGAGCGGAGATTTTGATAAAATATCAATTGATGTAGATATTACGGATATTGCATTTGAAAAATCCGATGATGAAAGCTGCAAAGTCGTTTGTTATGAAGAGGAAAAAGTAAAGCATTCTGTCCGCTGTACAAACGGAACTCTTATAATTGATATGACAGATGATAGAAAATGGTATGATTATATAGGCATTTCATTTGAAAGTCCAAAGATGACAGTGTATCTGCCTCAGAGTGAGTATATCTCGCTTTCAATAGAGACCGATACAGGCAATATTGATATTCCCGAAAGCTTTGTATTTGATAAAATTGAAATCAATACTGATACGGGAAATACAGACTGTAAGGCATATGTTTCGGATAATATAGGAATTGAATCAGATACTGGAAATATCGGTATATCTTCTGTCGGATCCGGATGTGATATTGATGTAAAAACAGACACAGGCACGATAAATCTTGAGGATATTTCCTGTATGGATCTTACTGCCGAAAGCGATACCGGTAATATTTCCCTTAAAAATGTTTCTGCTGTTAAATGTATCAGTGTGGAAAGCGATACAGGAAATGTGAAACTGAAAAACAGTGATGCCGCAGAGCTTTCAATTGATACTGACACAGGCAACGTTACAGGTACACTGCTTTCCGAAAAGATTTTTATAGCCAGAAGTCACACAGGCAATGTAAATGTTCCGGAAACACAGACGGGCGGAAAATGTGAAATTATAACTGATACAGGCAATATCAAAATAGATATAAAGTAAAAAATGCAGCATCGTACAGATTTTGTGCGGTGCTGCATTTTATGTGGGAAAGGAGAAATTATATTTGACATTATAATATTTCTGTGATATAATCAATATAAATATAATAAAAATTCGCTAAAGGCACTGTGAAAGGAAAACATATATATGACAGAGATCATAAAATCAATATTTCTTGGTATTGTTGAGGGAATTACCGAATGGCTGCCTGTAAGCAGTACGGGACATCTTATATTAGTGGATGAAATACTGAAAATGGATATGAGCAGCGATTTCAAGGAGATGTTCGACGTTGTTATCCAGCTGGGGGCTATCATGGCAGTTGTGCTGCTCTACTGGAAGAAGATTTTTCCGTTCGGCAAAAAGAATAATGCCGCTCCGTTGAGATCTGACGGTATAGGTGCTTACATAAAAACGGATATATTCTCTATGTGGTTCAAGGTAATTGCAGCTTGTCTGCCGGCTGCCGTTGTCGGACTTCTTTTTGACGATGTACTTAACGATCTGTTCTATAATCCGCTTACGGTATCAATTGCGCTGATAGTGTTCGGTGTTGCTTTCATTATTGTGGAAAACTGGAATCACGGCAAAAATTCAAGAATAAACAGCATAAGTGAACTCACATACAAAACAGCGCTTATAATAGGAGCATTTCAGCTTATTGCCGCAGTTTTCCCCGGAACATCACGTTCGGGAGCAACCATAGTCGGTGCGCTGCTTATCGGCGTATCAAGAACAACTGCCGCAGAGTTTACATTCTTTCTGGCAATTCCGGTAATGTTCGGTGCAAGCCTTCTGAAACTTGTGAAATTCGGTTTTGATTTTTCCGGAACGGAAATCGCCGTACTTGCCGCCGGAATGATAACTGCTTTTCTTGTATCGGTAGTTGTTATAAAGTTCCTTATGGATTATATTAAAAAGCATGATTTCAAGGTATTTGGCTGGTACAGGATAGTCCTCGGAATACTTGTTCTGGCTTATTTCGGTATTTTTGAATCATCCGGATTGGTATAATCCTATGGTTGAATAATTAAATTGAAACGGAGGAAAAATTATGCCGGATAAAAACAAAAATATGGATAATGAACAAACAATATATATTTCCGGAGATGATGACGGTACAGCAAATTCCGGAGAGAACATGGAACAAACGATTAAGATGCCGCAGCCGCAGAATCCTCCATATGGAGAACCAACAGTTCTGAGAGCACAGGCACCGCAGAATCCTCCTAATGTGGAACCAA
>UQXS01000224.1 GCA_900545125.1 uncultured Ruminococcus sp. | reverse complement strand
GAAAATATGCAAGCAGATGACGTGCAAAGCCGTCAGGCGTGCTTTGTGCGGTGTTACCTTAAAACGGAAAGGAGGATGAACGTGGACGATAAACCGCTCCATATCGAGGGAACAGTCGAGAATATCCTTTTCAGAAACGAACAGAACGGCTATGCCGTAATAGACATCGACGCAGGCGGCGAACTTATAACTGCTGTCGGCGATCTGGGCGATGTTGAAGAGGGCGAAGGTCTTATTCTTGAAGGACAGTACATAAATCACAAGAAATTCGGTACGCAGTTCAGGGCTGACTACTGTGAACGCAAGCTTCCCGATACTGTTGTCAACATCGAAAAATATCTTGCTTCCGGAGCTATAAAGGGAATTGGCCCGGGTCTTGCAAAAAAAATCGTCAATGTATTCGGCGCTCAGACACTCAATATTATGGAAAACCAGCCGCACAGACTTGCCGAGATAAAAGGAATCTCAGCCGCAAAATGCGAAGAGATCGCTGCCGAAACAAAAAAGCTGTTTTCCCTACGCTGTATAATGACCTTTCTTCAAAAATACGATATAAAATCCCAGTACGCCATGAACACTTACCGCAAGTTCGGCATGGACGCAATTGAACTGCTGAAACTCAATCCGTACATTCTCTGCGGCGATTCGATCGAACTTGAATTTGAAAAAGCGGATACTATCGCCTCCGACCTGCATATAGAAAAAAATTCCGAAAAACGCATAATCGCCGGGATTCAGTATATTCTCAAAGCGAATTCGTCTATCGGTCATACCTGCCTTCCACTGTCTATCCTATGCAGTAAAGCCACAAAAGCTCTTGATGTAAGTGAAACGGATTTCTACTCATCATACAATGCTGCTCTCGACGATAACGAGCTTTTTGAGTTCTGGAAAAACGAACGTGAATATGTATATCTGCCGGATTATTACTATGCCGAGCAGTTTATAGCAGACCGAATAAATATCCTGAAAGATTTTACTTCTCCGGAGGATTTCGACTACAATACGCTCATTGACATTGAAGAAGAAGAACATAAAATAAAATATGAAGCTATCCAGCGTCAGGCAATAACTTCCGCCGTTTCACGGGGACTTATGATCCTCACAGGAGGCCCGGGAACAGGTAAGACTACTGCTCTCAATGCGATAATTTCCATTTTTGAGAAACAGGGACGTAAAGTTCTTCTCGCTGCTCCCACCGGACGTGCTGCCAAAAGAATGTCCGATCTCACGGGAAAAGAAGCCAAAACCATTCATCGGCTTCTGGAAGTCGTTTACGATTCCGGCGGAAGACTTGTATTCGCACACAACGAAAATAATCCGCTCGAATGCGATGTTATCGTTATTGACGAGATGTCCATGGTAGACGTTGTTCTTTTTGAAAAGCTGCTCCGTGCCCTGAGGCTCGGCTGCCGTCTCATAATGGTAGGAGACAGCGATCAGCTTCCGTCCGTAGGTGCAGGAAATCTTCTCGGCGACCTTATCGACTGCGGTATCGTTCCCGTAGTTGCACTCAAAGAAATATTCCGTCAGGCTCGCCAGAGCTGTATAATTACTAATGCCCATAAGATAGTCTCCGGAGAATATCCCGACCTCACCCAGAAAAACAACGATTTTTTCTTCTTTAAGCGCAGTGACTACGGAAAATCGGCTGAACTTCTGGCAGATCTTGCTGAAAAAAGGCTTCCGAAAGCGTATAATATCAACCCTGTAAACGATATACAGATCCTCTGCCCGTCACGCAAAGGAACTCTCGGAACAGTAGAACTCAACAAGCTGCTTCAGGATCGGCTGAATCCACGTTCGCCGAAAAAAGCAGAACACAAGGGATATCTCTATACATTCCGTGAGGGCGACAAGGTCATGCAGACAAAAAATAATTACGATATCGTATGGCGCAAAGATGACGAACAAGGCACGGGAATATTTAACGGCGACATCGGACGTATCGTAAGCATAAACAATATGGACAAGCTGGCAGTCATTGATTTTGACGGCAGAAATGCGGTATTCACTTTTGACCAGCTTCCGCAGATCGAACTTGCATATGCCATTACGGTTCATAAAAGTCAGGGATGCGAATTTGAAATAGTTATAATTCCTCTTATGGACGGATTCAATAAACTGTCCTACAGAAGTCTGCTTTACACCGCTGTTACAAGAGCAAAAAAGATGCTCATAATCATCGGGCAGGAAGAAGAAGTACAGAAAATGGTTGACAATAACCGCAGTGCAAAGCGGTATACCTGTCTGAAAAATATGCTCAGAAGTGAAACTCCGGATAAGAACAGCAGTATTTTTTCTGCTCCGGAACTTGAAGAATAATACAGCAGTATCTGATTTTTCATCAGATGATGTCTGAAAGAAAGGTTAAAAAATATGGCAAATACTGATATTGGAATAGATCTCGGCACTTCAAACATCGTTATGACAATGGGAAGCAAAGGCGTAGTTCTGAGCGAACCCTCTGTTATCGCCTATAATACCAGAACCGAAAGAGTTCTGGCGGTCGGAAAAGAAGCATATGAAATGATCGGCAGAAACCCCGATTACATAGCCGTGGCACGCCCGATAAGCGAGGGCGTTATCTCCGACGACGATCTTACACACAGCATGATACGTGAATTTATCCTTAAAGTTACCGGGCATCAGCTTCTGAAACCGAGAATAATTATATGCGTACCCTCGTTCATCACCGATATTGAAAGCCGTGCAGTCGTGGATGCCGCCAAAAGTGCGGGGTCACGTCAGGTGTATCTTATACAAGAACCCATTGCGGCAATGATCGGTGCAGGTGTTAATATTACCAAGGCGAAAGGTCATCTTATTGTTGATATCGGCGGCGGAACGACCGACGTTGCTATCGTTTCCATGAATGGTGTTGTCACTTCACATACTATCAAGATTGCCGGAAATAAGATAGACAAGTCTATTATCAGATATATGCAGAACAAATACAAGCTTCTTATCGGCGAAAGAACGGCTGAAAAAGTGAAAATGGAACTCTGCAATCTCTACGACCCCAATGAGGAAATGACCTGTCTCGTCAAGGGAAGAAGCCTTCTTAAAGGGCTTCCGGCACAGGTTCTCATCAGCGAACTCGAGCTTTTTGAAGCAATCGAGGACGATACATTTGCGATAATGGAAGCGATAAGGAAGGTTCTTGAAGATGCTCCCCCTGAGCTTGTGGGAGATATTTATGACAACGGTCTGCTTATGACAGGCGGCGGAGCACTTTTAGGAGGTCTGCCGCAGCTTATAAAACGAACTCTCGGCATCAACTGCCGTATTGCCAAGGATTCTATCAACTGTGTTGCCAAAGGAACGGGTATGGCTTTCGGACATATGGCTACGCTGCTTGACGGATTTGAAGCGGCTGCGGTTTATAAATACAGATAACAATAATGGGCATCCGATTTAAATTCGGATGCCCGTATTTTATTATTTTACAATATCGGAATCATTGAACGGATCGCCGCACTCGGCACAGAATTTAGGCGGATTAAAGGGATCTTCCGGTTCCCAGCCGCAC
>UQXS01000223.1 GCA_900545125.1 uncultured Ruminococcus sp. | reverse complement strand
GGTGGATGTATACAAAATACGGTCCAAAATGATCAAACCTGTCTCTTTATCCAGTTCATATTTGATCTTACTGCCCTTACCGATCTCAATGACCGCATAAAAATGATCCGGACTGATCCTTTTCGGACTTATCTTATGCCAGATATTCATATAAATTCCTCCGATTCTCATGGCAGCGCCGCAGTCGGAGCTGTCTTGTTATTTATAAATAACTCCATTTTAATTATACCATTTTTTCTGAATTTGTCAATAAGCCTCTGAATTTTCGTCATTGTGATACATTTTATTACAGATTTCCGCATTTTTTCTTCCAAATCCCCTTATATATTTATTTTATAAATACATATTAACAAAATATTAATAACAATAAAGAAGTTTATTATAAAAAACTATTGATTTTTTTCTAAAATTATTGTATAATATATATAAGCAAATGTTACGGCCATTCTTCTAACCCACATGAAAACATTCCCTGAAATTACAATTCAGTCGTAACAGCTATCTTATTTTACCGAAAAGGAATGACAGACCAGATGAAAAGCTATAAAATTGCTCTTATTATAGAAGAGATAAATCAAAGCTATCAAAGCGCTATCCTTGACGGTATTGCCGCATCTATAGGCGAATTTTCTTTTGAAGTTTCCGCTTTCGTTTCATTCAGCGGTGCAATGATAAATCCCAGACACGACTCCGGAGAATTCAATATTTTCAGTCTGCCTGACTTCAGAAATTTTGACGGTGCAATACTTCTCACGAATACCATTGCTCATCAGCCTGTCATCAAAGATATACTGTCACGCATAAAAGATGCCGGTATCCCGACTGTCAGCATCGACAATAATATTCCGGGGTTTTATCACATCGGAATCGACAACAAGACAGCTATGAGAAAAATCACCGAGCATCTTATCAAGGTACATAAATTTACACGATTCGGCTATATTTCCGGTCCCGCTGATAATCCGGAAAGCGCAGACCGTCTCAGCGCATTTCTTGAAGTGCTTGAAGAAAACGGTATTGCTATCGATGAAGACAGAATTTATTACGGCGACTTCAGAGCTCATTCCGGCAAGGCTGCCGTTGAAGAATTTCTGGCTCAGGGCAAAGATATGCCCGAAGCTATAATATGTGCCAACGATACCATGGCTTCTTCCGCTGTCGGAAGACTTATCGCTGATGGATATTTCGTACCGGACGATATAGCCGTAACGGGCTTTGACAATACCTACAACATAAGCAATTATCAGATAGAACTTACCTCTGTCGACAGACCTCTTGCACTCTCCGGTCATCTCGCCTGCAAAACGCTTTACAATCATTTTAATAAAGTTCCACAGGAACAAAGCACGGTTCTCAGTATGTCCGCGCACTTTACACAGAGCTGCGGCTGCTCCGGAAGAAACAGCATGACTATCAGCGATGTCAAAGAGCTCAATTACCGCAATTATACAAGATTTGAAAATGCGCTTGAATTCGTTTCCGCTATCAACCGACTGTCTACAGATCTGCTCGGATGCAGTGATTTCGATGAGTATACAACACGGCTTAAAGGATTTGTCTGTGAACTTGGCATAGAAGAATTCTACTTTTGTCTCTGTGACAACTGGAAATCTCATTCGGCACACGCTCAAGTAATTGATCCGAAAAGTGAATCAATCAAAATACCCAAAAAATATACCGATGAAATACTCGTACCAATTGCATATAAATCCGGAATATTCTATGATTCCGACAGAATACGCAAGGCTGATATAATACCGGATATTGGAGAAAACAGCTGCGGCAATGGAAGACTATACTACATCATTCCGCTTCATTTCGGAGAACGATGTCTGGGATATATGGTCATAAGCAATTCGAGAATATCCCTGCACAACTCCATGTTCGAGACTCTTTGCATAGCTCTCAGCAATTCCCTTGAAAACATCAGAAAACTCAGCGTTCTGGAATACGCCGTTGACCGCCTCGGAAAGCTCTACGCACAGGATACTTTTTCAGGTATTTACAACCGCAACGGCTTTGTAACGGCTACATCGCAGATATACAGTGAATGCGTGAAAAAAAAGCGGAGTATAATGCTCATGTTCATTGATCTTGACGGTCTCAAAAAAATAAATGATACTTACGGTCACAGCGTTGGTGATACGGCTATCTGCAATATAGCCGATGTTCTTACGCAATCGTGTGTTTCCGGCGAGATATACTGCCGTTTCGGCGGCGATGAATTTATAGTATTTGCTGCGGATTATACCGAAAAAAATGCCAGAAATCTTACACTCACCATCGAAAGCAATATTGAAAAGATCAACGAATCAAAAGAGCATCCTTTCGTTCTCAGTGCAAGCACCGGATATGTCATTGATGTTCCGGAAGAGGGCGAAGATATTTTCCGCTTTGTTACTGCCGCCGATAATATCATGTATACGCAGAAGCGAAAGAAAAAGCTTTCACACTACCTCAAAAAATAACTGAATATAGCCTCTGTAAACTGTTTGATTTTCAGAGGCTATTTTTATTTTTCAAAGGCTGTCTCTAAATTATGCTTGCATTTTTTGTAAAATGGTGATATAATAAAATATATCATTCCGGACAGAGCCGGATATACACAGCGAATGGAGGAAACTACTATGTTATCTGATATTGAAATAGCTCAGAACGCACAGATGAAAAAAATCACCGAAATTGCCGCCGATCTCGGCATAGGCGAAAGTGACATCGAACCATACGGTCACTATAAAGCCAAGCTTTCGGAAAATCTCTTTTCAAAGCTCGCCTGCAAAAAGGACGGCAAGCTTATTCTTGTGACTGCTATCAATCCTACGCCTGCCGGTGAGGGAAAAACTACGGTCAGCGTCGGTCTTGCCGAAGCTATGGGAAAAATCGGAAAAAATGCCGTTCTTGCCCTGAGAGAACCATCTCTTGGCCCGGTTTTCGGAATGAAGGGCGGAGCTGCCGGCGGCGGTTATGCTCAGGTTGTTCCGATGGAGGACATAAATCTCCATTTTACGGGTGATATGCACGCAATCACAGCCGCAAACAATCTTCTCTGCGCTATGATAGACAACCATATCCAGCAGGGAAACGAACTCGGCATCGACCAGCGGCGCATCATGTTCAAGAGATGTCTCGACATGAATGACCGTGCCCTGAGAAATATCGTTATAGGTCTTGGCGGAAAGGCAAACGGCGTTCCGCGTGAGGACGGATTCAATATCACTGTTGCTTCCGAAATAATGGCCATTCTCTGCCTTGCAACGGATATTTCCGACCTCAAGGAACGTCTTGAAAATATCCTCGTTGCCTACAATTACAGCGGAGAACCTGTTTTTGCACGTCAGATAGGTGCGTGCGGTGCTATGACGGCTCTGTTAAAGGATGCACTCAAGCCCAATCTGGTGCAGACTCTTGAAAACAATCCTGCCCTTATACACGGCGGTCCTTTTGCCAATATTGCTCACGGATGCAATTCCGTCAGAGCGACCAAACTTGCTCTTAAACTGGGCGATTACTGCATCACCGAAGCAGGATTCGGCTCTGATCTCGGCGCTGAAAAATTCTTCGATATCAAATGCCGGTTTGCCGGACTCTCCCCTG
>UQXS01000222.1 GCA_900545125.1 uncultured Ruminococcus sp. | reverse complement strand
CCATGTTTACGCCGTTTTGTATAGTACTTGGGCGGTTTAGTTTTGCGGAATCAAGAATGTTGTAAATTCAACAGGACGTTCTAAAGATACGGCGGTATGGGCGGTGGAGGGCGACATAAAAGGCTGTTTTGATACGATAAACCACAGGATTCTCATGGGTAAGCTCTGGAAAATGGGCATACATGATAAAAGAGTTCTGAAAATCATCAGCCAGATGTTAAAGGCAGGCTACATTGACCGTGGTCTGTACTACATGACAGAAATAGGAACGCCGCAAGGCAGTATCCTATCACCGCTGCTTGCGAATGTATCTCTGAATGATTTCGATTGGTATGTGGGGAGAAAATATTTCGAGCCACACAGACAATGCAGGCATAAAGCAAATGACAGCAGAAGAATGAAATCACAAGGGGTAACACCTAAATACAATTTCAGATTTGCTGACGATTGGGTAATTTTAACGACATCACAGGAAGAAGCCGAAAGGCTGAAACATGAATTGACAGATTATTTCAGATACAAGCTGAAACTGGAATTATCGCAGGAAAAGACTTATGTCACAGATCTGCGGAGCAAAGGTATCCGATTTCTCGGATTTGTAGTAAAAGCGGAACGGAAAAGGAAACCCCCGACCCGAAAACATGGACAGAAAACCTCGTAGGCAAGCCGTATCCTGATTTGGAACGGCTGAAACGGAAAACAGAAACGCTTCAGGCTGAAATCAGAAAAATAGAGATATTCAGAGAGCTTACAGCAAAAGCGGCGCAGATTCACATAGTCAATGAAAAGATTATGGGAATCGCACAATATTATCAGCCGTCTATCTGTTCCCATGCCTTTGAAATTATTGACAGACGAGTGAATAATACAGCGTTTGCTGTATGGAAGAATATGTTTCCGCATAGCTGCAATCAAATGCAAGTACCCCTGAAAGTCCTTTGCAATCTTCCGCACCGACATCAGGATTATACAAGCACGACATTTGCAATCAGGGTGGAGGGAAACTGTTTCGGACTGACCTATGCGTTTATCACACACAGTCGATATGAAGCAAAGCCCTTTGACCAGAAAACAACACCCTACACCGAGGACGGCAGAAAGCGGTATTTACAGCAATGTAATAAGCACAAGCGTCTGCCTTGTGACAGACCGTCTATCAATACTCCCGAAGATTATGCACTTTCGATTTATGCGAAAGGCAAGCAATGGAAAAGAAATTTTGAGTATTTCATGAATCGTGAGTATGCGTACAATCGGGATAAGGGAAAATGCAAATGCTGCGGAAGATTTTTCAGCAGTACCGTTATCGGTCACTGTCATCATGTTGACAACAAGTTACCTTTGGAAAGAATCAATAAAGTGCAGAATTTAGCTTGGATATGCGCGGATTGTCACCATTTGATTCACAACAGCCCCATGATAAATGTTGATGTAAAAACAGAACGCAAAATCCTGAAATATCGCGAAAAACTCAAAAAATGAAATTTATCGCAGGCTGTATATCGTGATAATACAGTTCTGTTGAAATCAGTAGAAAGTAAGTTGATCTGATGGAACGCTGTGTGCGGTGAAAGTCGCACGCACAGCGTGAGGCGGGGGAAAACCCGGAGATTACTTCAAAGAGTTACCTATCGTTAAAAATGTCTACCCTGCGGAACTATCCGCAGGGGTGGCATACATACATTCTCGGTATGAATTTCTATTATTATCTTTCCGACAGAACGGAAAAATATATGGAAAATCTGCTGAAAGATGACAATATTACTTATGAAAATGCTTGGGAAGATGAAGAATATAAAGAAGCTATTGTTGAGGAGCCTCTGCGTGACCTTGGATTTGTCATCGAACCTCAGTATTTGTTTCGCAATATGGTGAAAATGGTGGAGAACCGTTCGTTTGACATTGAATTTCTGCAAAGTGCAATCAATTCTCTTATGGAATCAACCATAGGCAATGAAAGTCAGGACGATTTTGAGGGCTTGTTCTCGGATATGCAGCTTGATTCTTCAAGGCTTGGACATTCCGTTAAGGACAGAAGCGGCGTTATGTCAAAAATTATTGTGGCTCTGGACGAAATCAATTTTGGTGTTGAAGATACAAAAATTGACGTTCTGGGCAATGCGTATGAATATCTTATCGGTCAGTTTGCGGCTACTGCCGGCAAAAAAGCAGGTGAATTCTATACGCCGTCCGGTCCTGCGGAACTGCTGTGTCGTCTTGCCTGTCTTGGACTTACTGACGTAAAATCAGCTGCCGACCCCACTTGTGGTTCGAACATTGCAAAAATAACACAACTGTCTCCAAACATCTCAAATACATCTATGTCATGAGCAAACCAAGTATTACGCTTCGGATATGTTCAGTATGATGACATTCATCTATGATAAATACTACTTTTTCGGTCTTGTACATATCCATTACAGCAGCATAACGCTGATTTTTAACAGCGTTTGCCATTTTCTGAATTGTCGTAATGATGAGCTGTCTGTTCTTGTTTTTCATCTGATTGACAAGAACAGTCGTTTTATCCGTGGCATCGACTGAACCAGCTTCAAACTTATTAAATTCTTCAGTCGTCTGCGTATCAAGGTCTTTGCGGCCTACAAGAAATATCACTTTTTTGATAGACGGCATTTTTGCAAGTATCTGAGCCGTTCTGAATGAAGTCAGCGTTTTTCCTGCACCGGTGGTGTGCCAGATATACGCATTCCGGTTTGTAACTGTTGCCTGTCTGATAAGTGCTTCTGTAGCGTACACCTGATAGGGACGCATAATCATCATAATTCTGTCCGTATCATTGATGATCGTAAACTTGTTAAGCATTTTGATCACCACATCACGTGATAAAAATGCTATGGAAAAGTCCTTCAGATTGGTAATGCGGATATTGTTTTCATCCGTCCAAAAGAAGGTGTGGGAATATAAAATATCCTTGTCGCTATTTGCAAAATACTTTGTATCCACACCATTCGATACCACAAAAATCTGAATAAAGTGATATAAGCCCTGATAGGAATGCTTACGGTAACGCATAATCTGATTGACTGCCTCTTTGATGTCTACACCACGTCGTTTCAGTTCAATCTGAACAAGCGGCAGACCGTTTACAAGCAATGTTACATCATATCTATTTTTGTATTTCCCGATAACAGTCGTCTGATTTGTAACCTGAAATGTATTTTGGGAAACGTCCTCATCAAGCAAAGCAAGGTAAATTCTTGTACCGTCATCTCTTTCGAGGACAAATTTATCTCTCAATATTTTAGCACTTTCAAAGATGCTCTTTCCGGATATATAATTGAAAATGCGTTCCCATTCCTTTGCAGTGAACGGCTTTCCGCCGGTTTTGCCACTGTTGAACTGTTCAAACTGTTTCTTAAAATTTTCGAGCAAAGAATCATAATCATCAATCTGTACTCTTTTATAGTCCTGATTGGCAAGTTGTTCAATCATCTGCTGTTCAAGCTGTGATTCACTTTGATAAGACATACCATTCCTCCCCAAACTGAGCATTCCATTTTATTCAAGTATACCATAAATTTTACAGAAATTCAAGGCAACACCGCACAAAGATTGTGCGGCAGATGCGCAGTCAGATTTTAATCTGT
>UQXS01000221.1 GCA_900545125.1 uncultured Ruminococcus sp. | reverse complement strand
ATATGTCTTTTCACGGTATTAATCCATTTTTTGTAAAGCCTATAGCAATTATTATTTCATTGATTCTATTATTCATATCATATAATGAAAAAAAAATAAATAAGAAATTCATTTTCAAATGTGGTTTATATATACTAATATCATGTTTGCTCTTATTCATCGCTTTTATTGCCTACCCATTTGCTCAGCAAGCATATTTTGATTATTTAGCCAGCATGTAAACATTATTTATGCGGCTGAATAATCACGCATTACGCATTAAGAATTATTTTTAAGGAGGACATTATTATGTCAAATGAAATGCAGTTAAAATACGGATGCAACCCCAACCAGAAGCCCTCAAGGGTTTACATGGCTGACGGCAGTGAGCTTCCTATCGAGGTTCTCTGCGGCAAGCCCGGATATATCAATCTTCTTGACGCCCTCAACGGCTGGCAGCTTGTAAAGGAGCTTAAAGCAGCTACAGGTATGTGTGCGGCTACTTCTTTCAAGCACGTTTCTCCGGCAGGAGCAGCTATCGGACGTCCGCTTTCTGATGATCTTAAAAAAATCTACTGGGTGGACGATCTCGGTGAGCTTTCTCCCCTCGCAAGCGCTTACGCAAGAGCAAGAGGCGCTGACAGAATGTCGTCCTACGGCGATTTTATCGCTCTTTCCGACAAGGTTGACGTATGCACGGCAAAGATGATTCAGCGTGAGGTTTCTGACGGCGTTATCGCTCCCGATTACGACGACGAGGCTCTGGAGATACTCAAGTCCAAGAGAAAGGGAACTTACTGCATCCTGAAAATGAACGAGGGCTACAAGCCCGCTCCTATCGAAACAAAGCAGGTTTACGGCGTTTCTTTCGAGCAGGGCAGAAACGAGCTTGATATCAATCGTGAGCTTCTTGCAAATGTTGTTACCGACAACAAAGATATACCGGATGACAAAAAAGACGATCTGCTTATCTCTCTTATTACGCTGAAATACACACAGTCCAACTCCGTTTGCTACGTCAAGGACGGTCAGGCTATCGGAATCGGCGCAGGTCAGCAGTCAAGGATCCACTGCACACGTCTTGCAGGTCAGAAAGCCGATAACTGGTGGCTTAGACAGTCTCCACAGGTTATGGGGCTTCAGTTTGTCGACGATATCCGCCGTGCAGACCGCGACAACGCTATCGACGTTTATATCGGCGACGAGTACGAAGATGTTCTCCGTGAGGGCGAGTGGCAGAGAATTTTCAAGGTAAAGCCCGAAGTGTTCACCAGAGAGGAAAAGAAAGAATGGCTTGCAAAGAACACAGGAGTTTGTCTCGGTTCTGACGCATTCTTCCCCTTCGGCGACAATATCGAACGTGCTAAGAAGTCCGGCGTTGAGTATATCGCAGAACCCGGCGGCTCTATCCGTGACGATAACGTTATCGAAACCTGCAACAAGTATAATATCGCTATGGCATTTACGGGAATTCGTCTTTTCCATCATTAATCTGTGGCAGATGCCGGCAATTTTGATAAAGGGATACACTCCGTTTCAGAGAATATTCCCTTCCGAACTCGTTATTAACCGTACAATAGGAGGAATTTCCAATGAAAAATATACTTGTAGTCGGCGGCGGTGGCCGTGAACACGCCATTATCATGAAGCTTGCGGAAAGCAAGCACGTCGGAAAGATATACTGCACCCCCGGAAACGGCGGTATTTCAAAGTATGCAGAGTGCTTCAATGTAGGAGCAACGGATATCCCCGGCGTGGTCGCTCTCGCAAAGGAACTCAGACCTGATATGGTTGTTGTAGCTCCTGACGATCCGCTGGTAATGGGAATGGCTGACGCTCTCCGTGCAGAGGGATTTATGGTTTTCGGTCCGGCTGCCAATGCAGCAATAATCGAGGGCTCGAAAGTTTTCTCAAAGGAACTTATGAAAAAATACAATATCCCGACCGCTTTCTATGAGGTATTCACCGAAAGCGACAAGGCAATCGCTTATCTCAAAAAACAGAACAGCTATCCTGCCGTTATCAAGGCAGACGGACTTGCTCTTGGAAAAGGCGTTATCATCGCCCAGAACGAAGAAGAGGCTGTACAGGCTGTTCACGATATGATCGACGAACTGAAATTCGGAAAGAGTTCCGCAAGAATAGTTATCGAGGAATTCCTCACAGGTCCGGAAGTATCTGTCCTCAGCTTTACCGACGGAAAGACTGTTGTTCCTATGATATCATCAATGGATCACAAACGTGCCCTCGACAGCGATAAGGGTCTCAATACGGGCGGTATGGGAACGCTTTCCCCCAACCCTTATTATACAGAAGAAGTCGCAAAGGAATGCATGGAGACTATCTTCCTGCCTACGATTAATGCCATGAATGCCGAGGGACGCACATTTGAGGGATGTCTTTACTTCGGACTTATGCTCACTCCAAAGGGCGCTAAGGTAATTGAATATAACTGTCGTTTCGGAGATCCCGAAACACAGGTGGTTCTTCCTATGCTCGACGCCGATCTCTACGAAGTTTTTGAAGCCGTATGCAAACATGAACTTGACAAGCTCGATATAAAATGGCACAAGGGAAGCTGCGCCTGCGTTGTTATGGCAAGCGGCGGATATCCCGAAAGCTATCCCAAGGGTATCGAAATGAACGGTATGGACGATAAAGGACAGATCGACGGATGCTTTGTTTACCACGCCGGTACAAAGCTCTCGGATGACGGAAAATTCCTCACCAACGGCGGACGTGTTATCGGCGTTACCGCAAAGGGAACAGATCTTCAGTCGGCTCTTGACAAAGCCTATGAGGGCGTAGGAAAAATCAGCTTCGACGGCGCTCATTACAGAAAAGATATCGGTCAGAGAGCCTTGAAAGCACTCGGTTAAGGAGCACATCATGCAGGCAAAGCTGTCAAGGGCTATTACCCTTGGAATTATCGGAAACGGTCTTTTTATACTGTTTCTTCTTGTATCGCTCCTCTATAACCGCCTTTTTACATCGGACATAAACGGCGGATTGCTTAAACTCATAGAAGTTACAGCGTATATCATTGAAGTGTCCGGATTCGCTGTGCTGGTTATGACGGATTATTTCATCTGCTCTGCTGTAAGAACACGCAAACTGCCTAAAATAGCCTTTTCTCTATATCTGGCAATGGAAGCGTTCTTTATGTTCTGCGAGCTTAACGGATATCTGGTCAGAAATTTCTATGCTCCTTATTCTCTATGGCTTTATATTTTCCACGTTCTGGCTTCTGCCGCCGTATGCTTTACATTCGTTTATTTTGATCCGTATAAGTCAAAGTTTGAACTTCTGGTAATAGGAAGCATCGTTATTATTCTGGCGGGTCTTTTCGGAAATTATATGGGAATCAGAATCTATTTCAGCATAATCGCCAATGCACTGGCGTATATCGTTCTGTTCGCAGGAATGAAGATCATGCTGAAAAGAGAAATTATCGAAATTGACTGCCACGGAGACCGCTCTAACGAAGTGAAATATAAAAGCGAATTTTTTGATGACTAACACTGAAACTGCCTCGTATCGGGGCAGTTTTATTTGTTTACAAACTAAAGAGACTTTGTTTTCCATACTCATATCAAAGAGAAATTTCCCTATAGATATTCACTCTAATTCTTATGATTCCCCCTTTGGCAGGGGTGTGGGGG
>UQXS01000220.1 GCA_900545125.1 uncultured Ruminococcus sp. | reverse complement strand
GAATATAAGCAGATTAGCTACATAGCGGTGGGTTTTGCATTGCAATAATGGGTTTGGGCAAGCAATCTGCACTCTCAGAAATGAAGACAGGGAGTGAAAATATAGATGGGAATAAATATCGGATATTTAACGGCGAACAGAACAAGTTCAGGAGATGAAGTATATACACCATTTTATGCGGTAAATCCGCTTTTAGAGTTCTTACCCAAAGACAAAACGATATGGTGCCCGTTTGATGAACAATGGAGTGCTTTTTATCAATCCCTTTCAGAACAGGGATATGATGTGATACGAAGCAGTCTGAGCGAAGGCAGGGACTTCTTTCATTACGAACCTGAGCATTGGGATATTTTAGTCAGCAATCCGCCGTTCTCTAAAAAGAATGAAGTACTGAAAAGAGCATATGATTTTGACAAGCCTTTTGCCCTGCTTCTGCCTGTAAACAGTATTCAGAGCAAGCAGAGATACAGAATATTCAGAAATGAAATTCAGATGCTTGTATTTGATGCAAGGGTTGATTATCATACCCGAAACAACATGGAAACTACCACAAAAGGCAATCATTTCGGCTCTGCGTACTTTTGCAGAGATCTCCTGCCTACAAAACTGGAGCTTCGCCGTCTTATAAAATATGACAGACCATTGATAAATTGCCCGAAAGAAAGGGAGTGATGAAAAATGGGAGTAATCAGCGATGCGATCGATGCTTTGCAGGATTGGTGCTGCAATTTGTTCAAGGACGGAATCAAATCCCAGTTTGACGGTATTTCCGACTTGCTTACAGATACTTTTGCCCAGACAACCGGGAATAACGGTCTTGTCAATACATATCTGGCATCTCACCCTGCAAATTTTACAGGTAATACAACAGGTACAGGTACAACCATCTGGACTACGATCGAAACGCTGTGCAATAACGTTGTTGTCCCGATCGGAGGGTTTATTCTGACAATCATACTGCTTAATGATCTGGTGCAGATGATCATCCGAGGGAACAATTTCAAAGACTTTGATGATAGTATTTTCATAAAATGGATCATCAAAGCATTATGCGGTGTAATATTGGTTTCAAATGTATATTACATCGCATCAGGACTATTTGCATTCGGTACAAGTGTATGCTCCAATGGACTAAGTACACTGTTCGGCAGCGGAGATTATTTATCTGCGGCGCTGACACTAAAAAAATCAGCTCTGAGCAGTCTTAGCCTGGGAGAACTCATGACAGTATGGTTTATCTCACTTATCGTACATCTCGGTGTAATGATACTAATTGTTGCTATTGTTATTACCTTAGCTTCAAGAATAATCGAGGTGTTTATGTATCTGTCAGTCGCACCTATACCAATGGCAACGATGATGGACAGCGGAGAGTGGTCAGGCATCGGCAAAAACTGGATAAAGCAATTACTGGCTCTTTCTTTCCAGGGGTTCTTTATTGTTGTTGCGCTTGGCATATTCAGAACGCTGTTTGCAAATATGATCACACAGCTGAACTCAGGCGGTGACGGTGTAATTATGCAGATGGCAATGCTGATGGGATATACTGCTGCCTTGATTTTTACAATATTGAGAACAGGAGCAATCAGCAAAAGTGTGTTTAGCGCTCACTAATGGCAATAAATGGAGGTATTATGGCGCATTATGTTCAGATCCCGAAAGACTTGAACGATATCAGAGAAAAGTTCATTATGGGATTTACAAAACGACAGGTAATATGCTTTGGTATTGGTCTTGCTATTGGTGCACCTGTATTTTTCCTTACAAAAAACATGATCGGCATGACGGGAGCAATATTCGCAATGGGTGCTTGTGCTGCTCCTGCGATCCTCTGTGGATTGTACAAGAAAAATGGTATTTCCTTGGAAAAACAGGTGAAATATATGCGTGAATACTTTACAAGACCACGAAAGCGATATTACAGAACAACCAATATATTTGTGTGCATAGAACGGCACATTGAATATATGAACATCAAGAAAAAGCTAAGAGAAGCCGAAAGAACTGGTTTCAGAAGATGACTGCTCTGTTCAGCTTCTCTTGCTTTGATATATACACGGAGGTATACCAATGGGCTTTAGAAATAGAAATGCCCGAAAAAGTAACAACAAGTCAAAAACGGCTGTTGTTATGGGCAAGCCTGCCTCACAGCTGACAAAAGAGGACAAAAAACTATTATCCGCAAGAATGGCGGAAATTAAAAAAGAAAATGGCAGCAATGCTACTGTACAGAATACCGTTCCTTTTCTTTGTATGTACAGAGACGGTGTATGCCAGGTTACTGACAACTTTTTTTCCCTGACAGTACAGTTTTACGATGCCAATTATTCTATCGCTGAATTTGATGAACAGAACAACATTTTCAGCAAATACTGTGATGTTATCAACCTTTTCGATAACACAATCAAATTTCAGCTCACCTTTGAAAACCAGAACCGTTCAAAGGAAAAGCTGATACATACGGTGCAGATACACGAACAGGAGGACGATTTCAATGCTATCCGACAGGAGTACAGCAAAATGCTGACGGACAAGCTGCTGAAAGGTGCTAACGGTCAATCTGCGAAAAAGTTTCTGACATTCGGTATTGAAAGCACTTCATACAAATCAGCAAGAGCAAAGCTGATGAGTATTAAAAATGACATTATCAAGGGGTTCAAAGCATTCGGTGTAGAAGCTGAACTGCTTGACGGCAAAGCAAGACTGGAAACTCTCTATTATGCTCTGAACCCTTACCGTAATTCCCCATTCATTTTTGATTGGGACTCAATGCTGAGTGCAGGATTGGACACGAAGGACTTTATTTGTCCGGCTTCACTTAAATTCAATAAGGCTGATTTTGAGATCGGCGATGCTTATGGTGCAGTATGGGGCATGAATATACTCGCCGGAGAGCTGCCCGATGAGATACTCAGGGACATTCTTGAAATGCAGAATCTGTTTTGCGTGAATCTTCATGTAGAGCCGCTTGACCAGATAGACGCATTGAAGTTCGTGAAGAAAAAGCTTACAGCAGTGGAATCCATGAAAATTGATGAGCAGAAAAAAGCAAGTCAATCCGGCTATGATCCCGATATTCTCCCACCTGCGATCAAAATGTACATTGAAGATATTGAAAAGCTTCTTGCGGATTTGAACAGCAAAAATGAGAGACTTTTTCATATCTCAATCAGCATCAGAAGCTATGCAAAAAATAAGAAAGAATTGAAATTACAGGCAGAAATGCTGAGGCGTATCTGTCAGAAGAACAACTGCACGATGTTCCCCTATGACTATCGGCAGGAACAGACGCTTGTTTCTACACTTCCGCTTTGCTATAACGAAATTCCTGTGCAGAGAGAAATGCATACAAGCGGTATAGCAATTTTCGTTCCATTTACGACAAAAGAATTATTCCAGGACGGTCAGGCTACTTATTACGGAGTCAATACGCTGAGTGGAAATATGATAAGAGCAAACAGGTCCAGACTGAAAAATCCTAACGGACTTATTCTTGGTACACCGGGTTCCGGCAAGAGTTTCTCCGTAAAACGTGAGATTCTTGACTGTTTTCTTACCACAACAGATGACATTATCATTTGTGATCCCGAAGGAGAATATTTTCCTCTGGTGCAGGCACTTCACGGACAGCTTATCCGTATCGCTTCAAACAGCGAACAGCACATC
>UQXS01000219.1 GCA_900545125.1 uncultured Ruminococcus sp. | reverse complement strand
ACATCTGCCGAACGGACGCACTCTTTATACCTTTTGTATGTGTCCCGGCGGAGAAGTGGTTGCGGCGTCCTCAGAGGAAAAGCGTCTTGCCGTAAACGGAATGAGCCGGTTTGCCCGTGATGCTGAAAATTCAAACAGCGCACTTCTTGTTAATGTTGATACATCTGATTACGGCAGCAGTCATCCTCTGGCAGGAATGTATTTTCAGCGTGATCTTGAAGAAAAAGCATATATTGCAGGCGGCTCGGATTACAGCGCGCCTGTTATCACAGTGGGCGAATTTCTGGGAGTTACAGGCGGCAGCAGTGTGACGCCGTCGTATCTTCCCGGGGTGAGAAAGGCAGATCCGTCGGAATATCTGCCGGATTTCGTCTGTGAATCGCTCAAAGCGGGAATTCCGGAAATGGGTAAAAAAATAAAGGAATTTGACGATCCGGGAGCGGTGCTTACGGGCGTAGAAAGCCGGAGCAGTTCTCCTGTAAGAATAAACAGGGGAGCAGATTTGCAGTCAACGTCGCTGAAAGGGCTTTATCCCTGCGGTGAGGGGGCAGGCTATGCCGGCGGAATCGTATCGGCAGCGGCAGACGGAATGAAATGTGCGGAAGCGGTTATTGACAGGATGAAAGGAGCAGCAATATGAGAATCGCATATATTTCTGAAAAAAAGATATATATCTGCGAGGGAGGAGCTGTAAGAGAGCTTCCGTGCAAAAGAGTCGCTCATTATATTGAAACTGTAAGGACGATCAACAAAAATAAAGAGTGGAAATATACCGGAACAGGAGCGAGATTTACCGGAGCTGTCAGGAACTTTAGCGATGACGAGGCTTCTGATTACAGTATTAACGGACTTGCCTGGGACGGCAGGGGACTTGTGTATTCCGGCGTTCTGGGCGAAATGGGCAATGTCTACCGCATGAATCCGGATAAGCCGGACGCTGCTGAGGAGCATATCTATAATCTTATGAATACAGGTATCGGACGCATTTCTTTTTACGGAAACCGGTTTGCAGCTGAAATGAACGGTCATATTGCGCTTTACGATTCCGATCATGGATGCAGCGAGATTACAGAGGGAAATTCTGTTGAGAGCGCTCCGAGCTGGTCGGCTGACGGCAGAGAGCTTCTTTGCGTTTCAAAGGGAATCGCTGTTTCGGAGAAAGGAATGATTTTTTCTCCCGGCGCTGTGCTTAGCATTGATCTTGCTGCAAATACAATCAGTGAAATTTTCAGCAGTGAAAAAACAGACTGTGCGCTTCCACGCAGAGACCGGGACGGTAATCTCTGGTTAATCAGACAGCCGTACAAATCAACGGTAAAAAAGACTCCGATCTGGAAGGATATACTTCTTTTTCCTGTAAGGATAATTAAGGCGATAGGCGGATTTCTCAATGCGTTCAGCGTTATATTCGGCGGCGAACCGCTTCGTGACGGCGGAAAAAGGAGCGACGTGAAGAGTAAGCAAAAATCTGAAAAGGAATTATTTTTCGAGGGAAGGCTGATAGAAGCTGAGAAAAATCAGCGTGAAAACGCTTCCAGGGGTGAAAAAAATCCCGGAATATTTCCTTTAAGCCGTGAACTGATAAAAATCTCGCCGGACGGTGAGGAAACCGTGGTGAGACGTGGAGTTCAGGACTATCTGCTGCTTGAAAACGGAGAACTTGTTATTTCAAACGGCAGATCGGTCATACATATCGGAAAGGACGGAGAAACCGTTCTTGCAAAAGCAGAGCTGGCTCACAGCCTGTGCAGAATACCGGAGGCAGATTATGAAAATTAACATTACAGGCGGAAAAATGGAGCGGAGCGAGATTGACTGGTATATAGAATATGCCGGGAAAAAATATCCCGGACGGCAGATAAGACAAATGGATATCATCATTGACGGCGAATTTGTCGATCTTAAATTCTATTTCGGCGATCTTGATTTCCAGCGTGCTTACCGTTCGGCAGACTATCTTGTGAACGATATGAATAAGCTCAACGATGCAAAGCAGTCGGAGTTTTCGCAGAAAGAACGTCACGGAATTCAGGAGAAGCAAAAATGATTCTGACAAATATAGGAACAATCAAAGATATCCTTTCACGGCATGGTTTCAGTTTTTCAAAAGGACTTGGACAGAATTTTATTACCAACCCTGATATTTGCCCGAAAATAGCGGAAAACGGCAATGCCCGACCGGGATTCGGCATCATTGAGATCGGCACCGGAATCGGTGTTCTGACGGCAGAGCTTGCAAAGCGTGCGGACAAGGTCTGCGCAGTGGAGATCGACAGCAGACTTATGCCGATACTGGAGGAGACTCTTGCGGATTTTAATAATATAAAAATATTTAACGAAGATGTTATGAAGTGCGATCTCCGGAAGATAATACAGGAAGAATTCAGCGGTCTGAAAGCGGCTGTCTGTGCAAATCTTCCTTATTATATTACGTCACCGGTGCTCATGATGCTGCTTGAAAGCCGTCTGCCCGTTGAATCCATAACAGTAATGGTGCAGAAAGAGGCAGCGCAGCGTCTCTGCGCCCGTGTGGGTTCCAGGGAATCGGGAGCGATAACAGTTGCCGTTAATTATTACGGTACTGCAAAGCAGCTTTTCGGCGTTTCAAGAGGAAGTTTCATGCCCTCTCCGAATGTGGATTCTGCTGTAATAAGAATTGAACCAAGGAGTACGCCGCTCCTTGATGAAGCAGATGAGAAGTTCTTTTTCAGGATGGTCAGGGGAGGTTTTTCACAGCGCCGGAAAACTGCTGCCAATGCTCTTTGCTCTGCATTGAGCATTCCGAAAGACCGGATATATTCTGCCCTTCGTGCTCTTGATCTGAGTGAAAGCGCACGTCTCGAGGAACTCGACATGAGTCAGCTTACAGATTTTTCACGCTTGCTAAAAAATCAGTGAATTGACCGATTCTCACCTGCTTATACGACAGGCTTCGCCAAAGGATAATGGTATAATAATATTAATGTCAACAATTTTTGTTGGAGCATAGTCTCCCACATAAGTTGTTGACTACGTTATCTCTGAGGTGGTCTGGATGTTGAAAAGGAACAATGTTACAAAAATCATAAAAAGCCCTGCGGTGGCATCGGCAGGAGCTTTTCTTCTGTCTTTGGCGGCTGGGTGGCTGCTGTCCGGGACAAATATCACCGGGGCTGTATCGTTTGCAGATGTTTCACTGACAGGGGGACTGAATCTCCCGTATTCGGCGGCTGTTTTTACCTCATCTTTGGTGCGGAGTATCGTGCAGGGGAACGTCGGGCGCAACATAGTTAAAATAACTGCCGCTCTCATTGTAGTTATTATCAAGATGTTCACCGAACCGAGGAATGACCCGAAAGTCAGCGGAATTTCAACATTCTGTGCTGTTTTTGCTTCGGGAACGGCTGTTTCTGCCATTATGGGTCAGCTGCTGTACAAGCTGATATTTTACTTGCTCTACGCTGCTCTTGCAGGATACACTGCATATTCCGTATCTCTGATACTTTCAGGGTTCAGAATGAAACGTGCGGCGGATCTGTCGTCAGTTTCGGGATGTGCCTATGCTGTCGTATATACAATGCTGATTGCTGCTCTCTGTTCGGCAGAGCTTCCGATTATGAACGCAGGAATTGCTCTTGGTGCGGCTGTAACGCTTGCCGGAGCATATTTTTACCGCTATACGGGAGGTGTTCTCTGCGGAGCACTTACTAC
>UQXS01000218.1 GCA_900545125.1 uncultured Ruminococcus sp. | reverse complement strand
TATAAGGAGTTTTCCCCAGATACCTCCGGAATTTTCATAGGGAATATATATATGCCTTGAAGTTTTCCACTGCATTCCGAACAGCAGACCGCCCCACATAATAAGATAGATCAGATAGAATATATACGCAGTTTTTTCGCTGATCCCCCCCAGCCTTATCAGCGGAGCAGCCAGAAGCATCTGTAAAAGCACTCCTGCCGTAAGACCTGCCGCTGTCATAAGGGATATGCTTCCGGTAAAGCAGAACAGGGCGAAAGCGTCTGTTATGAGCAGCATAGCGGCAAGCTGATTTCTTGTGATCTCATTCATGATATTCCTCCACTGTAAATCCCCTGCTCTGCATTTTTCTTATTCCAGACCGGACTGCTGTATCCTCCATACCTTTTTTGGCAAAGGGAGACAGCGGAGCGGTATAAGGGAAACCGTAATCTTCGGTAGCGCATATATTTATCAGTACGGCGCAGGCAAGAAGACTTATTCCGAACAGTCCGAGCAAACCTCCGGCGGCTAAAAATGCAAATCTCAGTATAGTCACGGGAGGATTAAGCTCCGGAACAACAAAACCGCTTATCACCGCAAGAGCAGTTATGGTCAGCAGCGGAGTACTTATAAGACCCGAATCCACGGCAGCGTCTCCGATTATCAGTCCGCTGACGATGCTTACAGCTCCCCCGACAGGCTTTGGCAGACGAATTCCTGCTTCACGTATGATCTCATACATCAGCAGAACTCCCGTAACTTCGGTAATAATAGACAGCGGTGCTCTCTTTTCAGATTCGGCAAGAAGCATAAGCAGAGTGCTGTTGAGCAGTTCCGGATGATACATTACTATCGCCGCATAAACTGCCGGAAGCAGAACGGAAATAACGAAAGCGCCGTATTTTATCCAGCGAATAAATGTTGCATAATACGGCTTGAAAGCGTAATCGTCAAGAGTCTGAAAGCTTTCGCAGAACAGCTTTGGTATCACAATGGCAAAGGGAACTCCGTCAACCAGAAGAGCCACACGCCCCTCAATGAGCTTTGAACAGAGCACATCCGGACGTTCGGTAGTTCCCGTAGAACTGAACAGTTCAAACCGGTCACTTTCAACAAAAGGCCGTATATATCCGGTGGAAAGTATTGATTCCAGCCTGATTCTGTCCAGAGAACTGCGTATCTTTTTCATAAGATTCTCCGGAACACGGTCTTTCAAGTAGCAAAGACAAAGATCCGTCTTGCTCTTTTCTCCTTTCACGAAAAGTTCCATAACGAGCTGAGGCGTTTTCAGACGGCGTCTCAGCAGCGACATATTTGTCCTTACAGTCTCGGTAAAACCCTCATGAGCGCCCATTATGTTTCCTTCACCGGAGGGTTCCTGAATACCACGTGTGGCATATCCCTGTACGCCGAACGCAAGAGCCTTTCCGGTTCCGTCTCCAAGCAGCACGGCAAAACCGGAATGCAGCAGCCGGAACATAGACGTGTAGTCCTCTGCCGTTGGGCGGTCGGTAGAAAGCAGCAGATTTTCCTGAATATACTGAAAAAGTTCCCGGACATTCCTCTGCTGAGGGATATTGGTAACAGGTTCAAGAACGAGTTCGGTAATCACCGATGTTGAGACCATTCCCTCGCAGCAAAGCAAAGCGCAGTTTATTCCTCCGGTCACGAATTCGTTTATAAGGATATCTGAGGAATTGCCGGAAAGTTCTTTTATTTTTTCCAGATTCTGCTTTAAATCGGGAATTATCTGTATTTTATCCATAATCTTTCCCCTTTCTTTTTCGGGGTTATTATGTGCGGAAATCGTGTTTATATGCAAAAAACTCCCCTCAACAATGTTAAGGGAAGTTTTTTTATTTTCTTTTCCATTTCATCAGCACAAACGCCGTGATGCCCGTCAGACATACCGCCAGCGTTATGGCGAACCACGTATAGGGCAGCGGAAGATCCACCGTATTTATACCGTAAAAGGCAAAAATGATGTTGGGGATCTGCAAAATGATCGTCATAATGGTCAGACGCCACATTACCATATTCAGGTTATTTGAAATAATCGACGAAAAACCGTCCATCATACTGGAAAGGATCTCAGTATAAATGCTTGACATTTCTATTGCCTGCTTCATCTCAATGAGAACATCCTCAATAAGATCCTGATCTTCGTCATAAAGCTTGATAACACGTCCACGGAAAATTTTCTCGATAGTTGCCTCATTTGCTTTAAGGGACGTAGAAAAGTAAACCAGTGACTTTTCCAGAGCGAGCAGCTGCATAAGAAGCTCGTTTTTCATAGCGCCGTGCAGTTCCTGTTCTGCGGCAGACGAAATTTTGTCGATCTGTTTCAGATAGAGGAGAAACAAAGCGGCGATTCTCAGCAGAAGCTGAAGAACGAAACGTGTGCGGAAATTTGTCTGTAAATTCCTGATTCTTCCGTGTGAAGCCTCTTTGATTATCTGCATATCGTTTAGTGAAATTGTAAAAACATATTCATTTGTAATAATTATGCCCATTGGCTGGGTATAGAAATTACGTGTTTTATCGCTGTCAACCGTAGAAACAGGCGTATCAATAATGATAAGTGTCTGATCGTCCTCACGCTCGATACGTGAAGATTCCTCCTCATCAAGAGAAGATTTAACAAATCCGCTGTCCAAGCCATAAGTATCAATAAGTTCCGCAACTTCCTGAGAAGACGGACTGACAACGGATATCCAGCAGCCTGTTGAGGGTTCATCCTGTTTTATAAGCCTGCCGTTTGAAGTTGTAAAATAATTAATCATAATATAATTTACTTATGCGGATAATTTCTGCATAAGTGCTCCTTTCGCCAAAATTTCCGGCGAAAGTCAGAGAGCATGAACCTGCGCCGGATCATAGGGATTTGATTTTTAAACTCCCATAAGGGTCAGAACTCATGGTACACCTCCGAATTATTATTTCAATTAATATTATACCAGATTTTCCTCAGTTTTACAACCCCTTTCTCAAAAAAATCCCTCCTGCATTGCAGGAGGGATGATTTTTAATTATTCGTCATCTTCTTTTCTTCTGGAACGTGTAATAAATGCTGCTGTTGCTGCAAGAATTGTAATAGTAAATGCAGTTCCAACGCCGTTTACTCCAGTTTTGGGAGGTGACTGTTTCTTATTTGTTGTTGTTGTTTTAGCAGAAGCCTTTGTCGAAGATGTAGTTGTAGTCTTTGTTCTATCAGATTCATCACCCTGAACATCTACTGTAGTAGTGGTGATATCCTGATTAAGAACGTCAGGAGTTGTAGTAGTCCTTGTTCTGTCAGAACCATCTCCAAGAACATCAAGCGTAGTAGTTGTTGTTGTGGTAGTAGTTGTTGTTGTAGTTGTTACAATTGCCTCATCAACCATTACAACCGTGTCTGTGTCTGCATCGCTGCCATTGATCTTGACGAGCTTGCCATCCTTGATCTCAAATGTAATATCAGTAGCAACCTGGAATCCCTCAGGAGCTGTAAGCTCGTGGAGTGTATAGCTTCCGTCAGTAAGAGTTACTGTTGTCGATGTTGTTCCAGATATCCAGATGATTGAGTCGCCGAAACTGTTAAGAACAGTTGCGCCTGTTCCGGGAACAATCTTTCCGTCCTCAAACTCAATTGCATTGCCTTCTGCATCCTTACCGGTCAGTGTCAAGGTTGCTCCCTTGATTTCCTTGCTGTATACATCCTGCTTTGCAATCTTTACTACTGCTGTTGCAACTGT
>UQXS01000217.1 GCA_900545125.1 uncultured Ruminococcus sp. | reverse complement strand
CCCCTCACTCATTTTTTGCAGGAGGACAACAGGATGGCATACAGGGTTAAGGCATGGGAAGAACCTATGAGTCTATGATGGAGGAACTGGAAGTAATAGAAATTCTTTCTACTGCTTATGATGGTGACGAATTTCCGGGTTATGAGAACATAAGATTGAGTTTTTCACAACTGGAAACGATTATTCGGAATAAACGCAGCGGTTGGCTTGATGCTTTGAGAAATCAAAAAGCAGTTTATCTTATAACTGATACCAGCAACGGAAAAATGTATGTTGGCTCGGCAACTGCTCAGTATGGAATGTTGCTTCAAAGGTGGACTAACTATATAGACAATGGACACGGTGGGAATGTTGAACTTAAACATATTGTTGACACCAAAGGGTTTGATTATATAAAAGCAAATTTTCAGTATTCAGTATTAGAAAACTATAACGCACGAATGGATGATAATTACATACTGAGTCGTGAAAAATGGTGGAAAGATACCCTTTGCACAAGACAATTCGGATATAATAAAAACTGATAAAAATTAGACCGTCAGATCTCATTCGAGACTTTACGGTCTTATATTTTTTTACTGTATTTAAGAAAATCGTTTTGGTGTTCCTGTTTGCGAAGTTGATAGCCTTGTGCAATCAGCGTATCTACTTTCAGAGCAATTAGGTTTATGTCGGAACACATTGCCCGTGCAATCTGCTGAATGTCATAGCCGTTTTCAATGTATTCCAAAATGGTGTCGTCCGGGAGCGAAGCCTGAGAAGCGAAGATATTTGCTTCATACTCCATACGGTTCTCTCTCATATCAAAGATGTTGAACTCTTTGAACCCGCCGACAGCAACCGCTTCTTGCCTGTGGAGAACATCGTGTCCGATTTCGTGCCATAGCACTATCTGCTCCACGACCGGGTGCATACCGTTTTTAAGGAAAACAAAGCGGTTCTTCAGAATGACCTTGTATGCTCCACGCTGCTTTTCAAAATCTCGGTAGATAATATTGATACCAAGCTCTTTTGCGACCTTGTACGGGTCACGAGTACCGCAACGGTCAATGAGCTTGTTGACGATTTTCACAATTTCAGCCGTAGTGTAATACCCCAATCCGGCTCACCTCCCATATTATAGTATATCGGATATTTACCCTATAATAAATTATAAACTATTGTGTGTCCCATATATTGGACTTAGTTCACTGTGAGGATTACTCGTCTTTGCGGTATTTCTTCGGGGTGTATTTTTTATTGTTCTTCTTTGCAATAAGATATGCTTCCTGAATAGCGTCAACCATTTCACGCATATCTTCGTCAGCCATTTCGCCGCCGGCAAACAGACCGGTAACTTCTGCAAGCAACTCCTGAGCCTGTCTTGCCCCTCTGCGTCCGTATTTATCCTCTACATCGGCGATGAAAGCGTCATCCTCAGACAGCAGATAATTCACATTTACATTTAATGCTTCTGCCAGCTTCTTGTATCTTTCCGTTCCTCTCGGACGGGATTTATCATTTTCATAAGAACAAATTACACGTCGGGTTACGCCTATTTTTTCAGCCAATTCATCCTGATTAAGACCGAGTTTAGTCCTCTCTGCTTTGACTTTTTCACCGAATGTCATCTTTGATTTCACTCCTTAAAAGAATATTTACAGTTTAACTTCTCATTTACTCTTGACAAGTACACTTAAACTGCGTATAATAAGAAACAGGAAGTTGAACTACTCATAGTTTACACTAAACTTCCCAAAATGTCAAGGGGGGTTCAAAAAATGTTACGAAGCATACTTCATTGTGATATGAACAACTTCTATGCCAGCGTCGAATGTATGCTCGACCCCGCATTGAAGAAATATCCGATTGCTGTCTGCGGCTCTGTGGAGGAACGACACGGTATCGTGCTTGCAAAGAACTACAAAGCAAAGGCTTTTGATGTGAAAACCGGGGACGCAGTATGGCAGGCTAAACAGAAGTGCAAGGACTTGGTTGTAGTGCCGCCCCATTATGAGGAGTATATCAAATACTCAAAGCTTGCGAGAAGCGTTTATGAGCGATATACCGACCAAGTTGAACCGTATGGTATGGACGAGTGTTGGCTGGATATTAGCGGGACAGAAAGCCTTTTCGGTTCGCCGGAAAAGGTGGCAAATGAAATTCGTGAAACGATGAAGTTTGAACTCGGCTTGACGATTTCTGTGGGTGTTTCCTTTAATAAGATATTTGCGAAGCTCGGCTCGGATATGAAGAAACCGGACGCAGTAACCGTTATACCAAAGGATACATTCAAAGAAAAGATTTGGGGACTTCCTGCCGCTGACCTGCTCGGTGTAGGACGGGCAACCCAGCGAGTGCTTGACAGCTATTGTATTCGTACCATCGGGGATTTAGCGAATAACGACCCTGAGTTCTTACGCAGAAGATTAGGAAAGAACGGAGTAGTTTTATGGAACTATGCCAACGGCAACGACCTTTCCCTTGTTGCCAAGAAAGACTTCGTTTCTCCTATAAAAAGTGTAGGACACGGTATAACAACAGTAGCAGATTTAGAGAAACCGGAGCAGGTGTGGCCCGTGTTTCTCGAATTAACCCAAGACATCGGACACAAGCTCCGTGTTCACGGACTGAGTGCAGAAGGTGTCGCAATACATATTAGAGACAACACGCTCAATACAAGGCAATGGCAGACGAAGATTGCACTTCCTACACAGTCTCCGATGATTATTGCAAAGACCGCTTTTCAGTTGTTTGAAAAAAGATATGGGTGGAATAACCCTATCCGTTCTGTGACAGTACAAGCCATAAATCTTATTCCACAAGACACGCCCCGTCAAATAGATATGTTTATGGACGCCGCAAAGCAGGACAAATTGGAGCGAATGGAAAAGTGTGTTGAAGAAATCAGACGGCGTTTCGGAAAGGACAGCATAAGGAATGGGGTTCTGTGTCAGAACTTGCGGCTACCACCGGAAAAAGCCGAAATCACTATGCCGACAGGTATGGTTGGTTAAGGAGGTCTAAATGTGATTGACGAAAAAGAGGTTACGGCTTATGTTACGATGCCCGACTGCTTTTTGCAGGGGTGCAGCGAAGATATTGTTATCTTTCGTGCGGACGGCGGAAACCATTTTACCGACTACGGTATATATGAGGGAATGTTTCTTTTCTTTGACCGGAAAAAACGCTTTAAGAAAGGAAGGCTTTCCTGTTACATCAATACTGCCGGAGATGACCGACCCAAGTACAGGGTGTCGGATAAGAACATCGACGGATACAAGCACTTGGGAAGATTAGTTTTGACTTTGAGAAATTACGAGGAATAAAAATGGAATCCGAAAGAAGAAAAGTTTATGTTGAAGTAAATGTAACACATAGACCTGATGGAACGGCTCGTCCGAACTTCATCAAGTTTGAGAATGATGAAAAATATGAGATAGACCGTGTAATTCAGAAATGCCGTGCGGCTTCCACCAAAGTCGGAGGAACCGGTATCCGCTACACGGTACAGATTTGCGGCAAGCCCACATTTCTGTTCGACGAAGAAAACGGAAAGTGGTTTGTAGAAGCAAAATCCTAATGGTAGGAGGTTTTGTAACTTGAAACATTTATCGAGATTTGACATCGAAGCGATTGCCGACAAGTATGTTCAGGCATATATGGCACTTCCCGATGTCCGTAACACACAAATATACAGAATTGACCAAAATCCTAATGGTAGGAGGTTTTGTAACTTGAAACATTTATCGAGATTTGACA
>UQXS01000216.1 GCA_900545125.1 uncultured Ruminococcus sp. | reverse complement strand
CGGATACGTTCCATGCTCATCTTGGGTACAATTATCACTTTGTTTGTTGCCAGATCTTGTTCTTTTTGGATATAGCTTCGTATTGTCCAGTAGTAAAATAGGGTTTTGATCGCATTGACAGAACTTGTTTTGATACCATTTGCAAGAGCCGCTTCATTCAACTCTTTGTAATTCATACACAACTTGTCTGCGTCAATATGAGCAAGCAAAAACGTTTCAAGATTTTGAAATCTATGCAGTACGATCATAGATTTGTTGACCGTATCAGTTTTTTGAATATACGCTGTAAGGTCTTTCGCATCGGCAAGCAGTCCATCTTCACGCATTTGCTGGATAGAGTGGATAATGTTTGATTTTTCAATGCCAAGTCTGTCAGCAAGGTAATCTACCCTTGATTCTGCATCGGCATTGCCTGCCCTGGCCATACTTTTACTGGAAATAAGGGATTTGATAATGCGCTTGGCGGTAGTTCTTTCTTCATCATTCTGAAATCGGAATGAGCTGTCGATCTGCTCGGCAGCCTCTGCCATATTTTTCACAAGAATACTGGTTGCATATACCCTTGGAACATTTTTCCCACGCTTGATATATCCCGCATTTTCAAGAGCCTGTATCGCTGTTTTTACTCTTGTTTCAATTTCGGCAACACTGTCGTCCCAGCCTGCCTGCCGGGCTACTTCTAATGGCGAACAGCATACTTCGGGACGAATTCGTGTAAGATTCTTGATCGCTTTCCATACTTGTTGGATCTCGCTGATACTGAGTTTGGTCTGATTGAGAAGGATAAAGTGTTTATCCAGATCACTGTCATTATACAGAACATAGCATTCCGCCTGCAAGGACTGATCCCTGCCTGCACGACCGGCTTCTTGTACATAATTTTCAAGAGAATCGGAAATATCATAGTGAATGACAAGCCCGACATTGGACTTATCAACGCCCATACCAAAAGCAGAAGTCGCAACGATGACCTGAACTTCGTCATTAATGAATGCCTCCTGATTCTCCTGTTTTTCACTGCTGTCCATTTTGCCGTTGAATGCTCTTGCCTTAAATCCGTCATTGGTCAGTTTTTCGGCAAGCTGCCTTGTACGCTTCGTCCGTGATACATACACGATCGTAGGACAATTCTTCTGTTCTATCAAAGTACGAAGCATTTCATATTTTTCTTCATCTGTTTCCTTGTATAGCACTTCATACCGCAGGTTGGTACGGGAGGCATTGGTTGCGAATAATGCAAGTTCAATATTCAGCTTGTTTTTGAAATATTCCTTGATGTCACTGATGACTTTTTGTTTTGCAGTTGCCGTAAAGCAGGATACGGGTATCCTGCATCCATGTCCCTTTTTCTCCTGCAATTCCCGAATAAAATCACCGATATACAGGTAATCCACACGAAAATCCTGTCCCCATGCGGAAAAGCAGTGTGCTTCGTCTATTACAAAACGGTCAATATTGCGTGATAAAAACAATCTCTCTATTGTGACAGAACGAAGCGATTCCGGAGAAATATAAAGAATGGAAGCAATGCCAGATTCCACACGCTCAATGGCTTCTGCCCGTTCAATAGGACTTAGCAGACCATTGATTGTAACTGCTTCAGCGATGCCACGTTTTTCAAGGTTATCCACCTGATCCTTCATCAGCGACTGTAGGGGCGAGATGACAACTGTTAAGGCACGTTCTGTTTTCCCTGCCATGAGTGCGGGTATCTGAAAAGTAAGCGACTTACCGCCTCCTGTCGGAAAAATGGCAAGTAAGGATCGATGTTCTATCGCTGCTGTGACAGCATTTTCCTGTAATGGTTCACCATTATAGGTGCGAAAACCCGGATATCCGAAATACTTGCTGAGATAGCTAACCGGATTCAGCATGGATCTGCAATATTCACATTCATGGCAAGAAGTGCTTCTCAGCAAGTGCATGACCGTATCCACTTTAGGATAATTCATCAATACCCAGCGTGGTATCAGAGAATGCTCCTCGGTTGCTGAGATCAGAGCAAGACAATATGCCAATTCAACGGGTGATTCCAATATGATACTGGATAATGGGGCATTCTCACAGATTGCACCCGAAAATCTGACAAATATAGCAGTTTCCAGGTCATCATTTGCTGAAAAATCAAGATATTTAAAAAATTCCGAAAAATAGGGACTATCTTTCAGAAGCATATAGTAGATCAACTTTAACTCGTCATCAAGTGCTGCAAAAGCATTGAGCTCATCATAAAATAATTCCTTTGCTTTCACTGCATCATTCAAAGGATTGTTCAGTTCGTCAGTTTGCAGTTTATCATCTTTCAACAGGGCATGATAGGGTTTGTTCGGAAACATTAAAGGGGAGAGGTACAGAGTGTCAATGTATTTTATCTTTTCCGGAACTTCAATATATTTTGCATCATGGTTGATAATGTTATGACCACAGAGATACTCTGAATTTGTAATAAAAGAATAAAATTCATGAGAAGAACCCGTGTGCAATTTTTCATCGATCTCGTTTACTGCACCGAAATCATAGGCTTTGTGATCTGCTTCACTGACTTCGGTATCTATAAAACTGATGTGTTTCATGAATTTTCTCCTTCCTTCATTTCCTAAATATCGTCAAAAATGTTACAATTTTATTTTCATTATATCATATGAGGCAGAAAAAAACAAGAGGATTTTACAAGTTTCTGTTGAATTTGCATATACAGTATAGAATTTTTCTTATGCTTTTTTATTTTATACTTGACGTCAAAATTACGCACTTCACATGTACCATTTTTAGCAGTAAAACAATGAGAAAACGATAGCTTTACCCAAACAAAAATGCACCCTCCATACATTTCAGAGGGTGCATTGTATCAAAATTGCAGTCTTTAGCCATACCTGCACCCTTATTTTGATACAAAATAGGGGTGCATTTTTATGTATTGAAAACAACGCAGTATCGGCACTTTCTGAAAAGTGCCGTTTTATGTTGTCTGAATAGGGGAGTGATAATCGCCCTGAAAATGGGTTTAAATCTCGGTTTCTAGGGGTTAGCGTTTTCTTTTGCACCCATTTTAGAGTCAATGCAACCTTGCATTTTATGTTGCCAAATTAAATTAACTAACATATTTGCTGCGTATTTTATCATCGAATAGGATCATCGGAAAGCTTCAAATTCAGCACTGTTAAGAAAAAAAGAGTCGTTTTTGTCATGGAAAATGTGTTTGTCTACTTATCATTTTTCAATTGATGAGTAGTTAATAGCGGTTAAAAACAAATCCCTTCAAATTAAAACGAAGGGATTTTATGACATTGTACAATTGATCAGAATCCGGCTTTTGTCAGTTCATCAATAAAAGCTGGTCTGCGGCGATACTCTTCTCGAAAATATAATGCAATTTCTCGGGCAAGCGCTGAATCACAGTTGTCAGAGAATTTCTTTAATGCTTTGCAAAAGTCAGTATATTCAGAACGAGTGGAAATTCGTTCGCCTTCATTTCTTATATACTGTTCATAAAGATTTTTACTCTGTTCTTTAAAGTCAGTTGCCTTGAGTTTCGCATAATAAGAAACTATTTTCGATGGGAATTTACAGCAAAGCTGATATAGTCTTTCACTCATATTCTCATGGGAAATGATATATTCGTAGGAGTAATTTTTCGGTTCATTCAACAGACGATCGATTTCATCATAGCGATTTCCTTCTGGAATAAGGGATTTCCATTCATCATAATATTTCGTTTCACCATCTTTTATAAGTATATAACAAATATC
>UQXS01000215.1 GCA_900545125.1 uncultured Ruminococcus sp. | reverse complement strand
TTCTATTTTACCACAGTTTGCTGATTTTTTACAGAGTTTTTTTCAGAGGCTCTACCTATCTTCAATATCGCCTATTTGTTTTTGAAGTTCTTGAAAGCTGTCAACTTTCCCTGAAAGATAAGTGTCATATTTATAGTATTCAATTTCTAAAATCATAATTATTCTCCATGTTTATCCTCATATTCCTCCAAAGCCGTCATCAACAACTGCTTGATCGTCATACCGCATTTCTGCGCATAAGCCTTGATCGCATCGCCCTCACCTTTAGGGACATTAAAACGGATATAATCGTAATTTTCTCTGATATATTTCGCATCGGGCGATTTTTTCTTGACAGCCTTTTTCGTACAGTTCTTGCAGTATTTCTGCGAACCAGAAGTGACAGTATACGGCTTTTTACAGATCGGGCAAATCTGCTCACTTCCAAGCGGAACGGAAGTGCCGGACTTCTTCTTCTCAACGTATGCGCGGTTACGAGCGACCTGTGCCTTGTCACGGCAGTAGATACAATATTTTGCACGGTTGGACTTGCTCTCAAACTCCATTCCGCACATCTCACATTTATGCGTAAACAAGCGTATTCCCCCTTGAAATTATCATTTTTATAATTCTATCACATATTAGGCGTAAAGTCAAGCATAACAAAAAAATTGTGAAAATATCACTGGGGAATATCAGAAATTGCCCTTGAAATGCTGCACTCCTACAAAGATCAATTTCCTCTTAAAATTATACTTGACTTTAGGCTTAATGCGTAGTATAATAAAAGTACAACAGAACACCTCAAATCCAAAACAACGAAAGGCAGGAATCCTATGTTAAACAAATTCTTAGTCGCAGGCAGACTGACCGCCGATCCCGAAATCAAGACCGCAGGAGAAAGCCGTTACTGCAAGTTTTCAATTGCTTGTAAACGTCCGAAACGCAAGGGAGAGGAAAAAGCTGAGGTGAACTTTTTCGACTGCATCGCATGGAATCGCAATGCTGATGTGGTAGTCGATTGGTTCGGAAAGGGCGATACGATCACGATTGTCGGCGCTGTACACATCAATCGCTACGAAAAGGACGGTCAGAAGCGTTCTTCCACCGAAGTCAGAGTTGAGGAAATCCACTTCTCAGGCGGTAAGAAAAACAATGCCGTCACTACCAACAGCGACTACGGCAATCCATACATCGGAACAGAGAACGATCCGCTGTTCTAAGCCAAAATTATAAGGAGGATATGAAAATGGATATTATTTCGTCAGCAATCAAAAGGGAGGCTGCGGAAAGTCAACGACCGCTTACAATCTCGGAGCAGCCCTCGCATTAAAGCACAATAAAAAAGTTCTTTTAGTTGACCTTGACCCGCAGGCAAACCTCAGTGAATACCTGAAATACGAGCCGAACGGCTCTCCCACGCTTACACAGCTTGTCATGACAGCTTGCACGGGCAGACAGATCACTTCCGAGCTTGTACAGTCAGCGATCCGTCACAGCGAAACCGCAGGAGTAGACTATATTCCGTCCGACATCAACCTTGCAAAATCCGAAACGCTGATGTCAACGGCATTATCGAGGGAAACAATACTCCGCAGAATACTCTCTGAGGACAATATTTACGGCTACGACTTTGTGATAATCGACTGCCTGCCGTCTCTTGGAACGCTCCTGATCAACGCTCTCACGGCTGCAAACAGGCTTCTCGTTCCCGTCCAGACGCAGAAATTCAGCCTTGACGGATTGCAGGCTCTCAGCGCTCTTTATGAGCAGATCAGGACGGCGATCAATCCGAAATTGAGTATGCTGGGGGTTCTGCCGACAATGGTTGACCGCACAAGCGTGAGCAAAAAGGCTCTTGCGGAGCTTCACGAAAAGTACGACGATGTGCTGTTTGATACCCGAATCAGCAAGTCCGTTGAAGCTGCCAAAAGCTCCGAAAACGGCACACCGCTTTGTATGACGGCTCACAAATTAGGTAAGGAATATGATGATCTTGCAATGGAGGTGCTTTCAAGATGTTAAAAACTCCCGAATTAGCGATGAATCGCAGTCATAAGGTAACTACGGTATGCAATGGGCAGAAGCGTATGTGGGATAGCCGTGAAGATGCAAAATCGTATTTTCTTGAAGCAATGATGAACAGCGACGGCGAGGAGTATGACCGATATTCCGGCATTTATATTCAGTTACAAAACGGTTTGAGTTACTGCACTGACGGGGAGGACTGAGATATGAAGCCATTTGATACAGACAAGACACCGTGGCTGTTTAATTCCCACGATGAGGGCGAGCTTGACGAATATTTCAATTCCGATCACACGAAAGCCATTGTCGAAACTTCGCACAATATCATTGAGAGTTTATCCGAGAGCCGTGACAGGCTCTCAGGAAAGCTCTGTTACGAATTTCACTACAATCAGCGGAGATACAAGCTCACGCTCCTGAAATTTGCGGATATGATCGTTCGTGCCGATGTGACGATCAAAAAGCTCCATTCACGCATCATGGAGCTTGACATTGATAATCGTGAGCTGAGAAAACAGCTTAGAGAAATGGAGGATAAAAAATGAACACACCGCAGTTTGATTTAGGAGCGATGCTCTCTGCACCTGCCCAGACCGCAGTTCAGCAGATTCCGTGCGATCAGCTTCACCCCTACCACAATCATAAATTTGAGATGTACACGGGCGAACGGCTTGAAGATATGATCGAGAGCATCAGGGAAAACGGCGTACTTTCGCCGATTATCGTTCAGCCTATTGATAACGGTTACGAAATTCTTATAGGTCATAACCGCTGGAATGCTTCAAAACTTGCTAGATTGCCCACCGTTCCGGCTATCGTTAAAACGGGTTTGACCGAGGATGAAGCACTAACGTTTGTAGTCGAATCAAATGTGATGCAGCGTGGGTTCACAAATCTCCGAATATCAGAACAGGCTGCTGTTATCGCACTCAGGCACAGCAAAATGTTTTCTCAGGGCAAGCGAAATGATATTTTGAGGGAACTTGCAATGCTTGAAAAATCCGAAACTGATATTTTAACTTTGACCCCGATGGAGTCAAAGTTAGACAGCGGCAAAGCAGTTGGCGCTGAGTACGGACTAAGCAAGGGTTCTGTCATTCGCCTGATTCGAATTGACAAGCTCATAGACGAACTTAAAGCACTTGTGGACAGCGGTGATGTTTCTATCAGGGCAGGAGTTGAATTGTCTTTCCTGTCAGCTGAAGCTCAGGCAGAAATTGCTGAACAGGCGGCGAACTTCAAAATCGACATGAAAAAAGCGAAATTGCTCCGTGAAGCTGCCGACGGCGTTGCTGTATGCATTCAAAAGAATATCTCTGCGGAAACTTTGCGGAGTTTGTGCCGCAAGAAGCCTGCTTCTGTCAAGCGTTTCTCCGGTATCGCCGAAACGAACTGTGTCCGCAACGGGCACGGACGCAATGCCGCAGCCGTATTGCTCTGCGGCACGCAGGCTGGCTTTAATGGTTTCTCTGTCAACAAGGCAGCGGGCACAGTCGTGAACGGCGGTAATCGCACCCGATGCTGCGCGGACGGCATTGAATACTGACTCCTGCCGCGTACTTCCGCCGCGAACGATGTTCACGGGGTAAGGTGCGGAATTTGCCGCTGTAAGTGCAATTTCCTCCGTGTCGGGCGAAACGGCAATAACGGCTTCGTCGGCAATTCCGCAAAAAGCTTCAACGCAAAGCTCAATGGGTGTTTTGCCGCAAAAACGCATCAGCATTTTGTTTTCGCCCATTCGCGATGATGAAC
>UQXS01000214.1 GCA_900545125.1 uncultured Ruminococcus sp. | reverse complement strand
ATCAGCCGCTTGTGCTCAATGAGTATATCGGCAACGGTCAGCCGTGGGATCTGGATAAGATGAACGGCGGTGTTCATGTTCTGCCGCCTTATGAAACTCAGGCAGGCGCTTCATGGTATGAGGGAACGGCAAATGCTATTTATCAGAATATACGCTTTATCGAACGCTATGACCCGGAATATGTAGTAGTTCTCGGCGGCGACCATATCTACAAAATGGACTATTCAAAAATGGTTGATTTCCACGTTGCCAATAATGCGGACTGTACGATCTCGGTTATTGATGTTCCGAGAGCAGAAGCTTCACGTTTTGGCATCATGATATGCGACGATCAGAACAAGGTTATTGATTTCGTTGAAAAGCCCAAGGAGCCGAAGTCTACTCTTGCGTCAATGGGCATATACGTATTCAGCTGGGATAAACTCCGCAAGTATCTTGTGGAAAATGAAGAGGATGCCAACGCAAAACGTGACAGAGGCGAAAAATGGTCTAAGGATTTCGGCAAGGATATCATTACATCTATGCTCCGTGACAATCAGCGTCTGTTTGCTTATGAATTTGAGGGATACTGGAAGGACGTAGGAACTCTTGATTCTCTCTGGGAAGCTAATATGGATCTCCTCAGCCCCAGCGTTCCCCTTGATCTTTATGATCCGAGCTGGAAGATCTATTCCAGAAATAACAATATGCCGCCTCAGTATATCGGTGATAATGCCAATATCGAGAATTCCATGATATCCGAGGGCAGCGAGATCGACGGTACTGTTGATTTCTCGATCCTGTTCTCCGGCGTTACTATTGAAGAGGGCGCAACTGTAAATTACAGTATTGTTATGCCGGGAACGGTAATTAAATCCGGAGCTGTTGTCGAGTATGCGATCGTTGGTGAAGACAGCGTTATCGAGGGCGGTGCCAGAGTAGGTACGAGTCCCGAAAACGTTGAAAACAGAGATGACTGGGGAATAGCCGTAGTTGGTCATAACGTTACCGTTTCCGGAAATAAGGTCGTTGAGCCTAAGCAGATCATCGGCGATAATATCTGAGCGGAGGAATTTTAGTATGAGTGTTAATTACAATGTTTTAGGACTTATTTTTGCAAGTATGCATGATGCTTATGTCAGTGATCTTACGAAACAGAGAACAATGGGATCTATCCCTTTCGGCGGCCGTTACAGACTGATTGACTTTCCTCTCTCAAACATGGTCAATTCGGGAGTTTCAGAGGTCGGCGTCATAACAAAATCAAACTACGGATCGCTGCTCGATCATCTTGGCTCAGGACGAGACTGGGATCTGTCACGTAAAAAGGGCGGACTTCATCTTCTCCCTCCGTACAGCCAGACAGGCGGTATCTATAAGGGACGTCTGGATGCTCTCAACAATGTCTGGAGTTTTGTTGAACATTCAAAGGCACAGTATGTTATAATGGCTAACTGCGATGTTATCACCACTATCAACTTTGATCCGGTGCTCAGGCAGCATATGAAATCCGGAGCTGACATTACCCTGATTTACAGCAGAGGTTATTATGACGGAGAAAAGAATGCTTCAACAACAGTTCTGGAATTTGACGATGACAACTGTCTCAAGGATGTTCTGGTTGCTCCGAAGATTTCAGGCGAGTGCAATATCTGGACAGAAATGCTGATAATAAGCAAGGAATTCCTTAAAAAAATAGTTTCCGACGCAGCAAGCAGAAATCAGTTCAGCTTCACACGTGAAATACTTCAGGGCAAAAAGAACGAGTATAAGATAATTGGTTATGAACACAAGGAATTTTTCACAAGGATTGACAGTGTACAGAGCTACTATAATGCCAATAAGATGCTTCTTGATAAAGAAAAGCGCTCCGCACTCTTTAAGAAGTCAATGCCTGTTTACACAAAAATAGGCGATAACGGCCCTGTAAAATACGGTCTGGAGTCTGATATAAAGGATTCTCTTATTGCAGACGGATGTATTATTGAGGGAACTGTTGAAAATTCAGTTCTTTTCAGAGGCGTAAAGATCGGTAAGGGTACTGTTGTAAGAAACTGCGTGCTGCTTCAGGGAACAAAAGTCGGAAGCAAGTGCAATATAAGTTCCGTAATCACTGACAAAAATGTTGAAATAAGCGATGATAAAGTTCTGACCGGATCAGAGTCATATCCTCTTTATATTAATAAAAACGGAAAAATTTAACGGCGGTGATGGAATATGAAAATTCTTTTTGCCGCAAGTGAGGCTGTTCCATACGCAGCCTCAGGCGGTCTCGCTGATGTGGTAGGTTCACTTCCAAAGGCAATATGTGCAAAAAATCACGATTGCCGTGTGGTTATTCCGCTTTATAAGTCGATCAGTCCGGAACTTCGCAAAGAAATGAAATTCATCACCAACATTACAGTAGATGTTTCATGGCGAAAGCAGTATTGCGGTATCTTTTCAGCAGTCAGGGACGGTATTACATATTATTTCATTGATAATGAATATTATTACATGAGAGACGGTCTCTACGGATTTTATGACGATTGTGAGCGTTTTGTCTTTTTCAGCAGAGCAGTTCTGGAAATGCTGAAATATATTGATTTTGCTCCGGAAATTATTAACTGCAATGATTGGCAGACTGCTCTTATTCCTGTTTATTATAATGTATATTATAAATATCAGCAGGGTTACGACGGAATCCGGACAGTTTTCACAATACATAATATTGAATATCAGGGCAGATACGGTCGGGAAGTACTCGGCGAGTTAATGGGAATTCCGGCTTATAATGCCAATCTCCTCGACTATGACGGATATGTTAATATGCTTAAAGGCGCTGTTGAAACAGCCGATAAGATCGTTACAGTAAGTCCCAGCTATGCATGGGAGATCCTTGATCCGTGGTATGCGCATGGTCTGGACAGGATCCTTGTCACCAAGCAGTACAAGCTGACGGGAATTCTTAACGGAATAGATACGGTGCGTTATGATCCTGAAACTGATCCGGGAATTATCGAGAGATATTCTGCTAAGGATATTTCAGGTAAGAATTATTGTAAGCTTGCCCTCCTTAACGAACTGAAACTTGACGAGGGCGACGAACCTGTTATCGGTATTGTTACAAGATTTGTCAATCACAAGGGAATTGATCTTATCCGTTGTGTTTTTGAAGAAATGGTCGGAATGGGAATTAAATTTGCTGTTCTTGGAAGCGGAGAAAAGATGTATGAAGATTTCTTTACGGAAATGGCAGCAAGATTTCCCGGCCGTGTATCGGTAACGCTGGGATTTATTCCGGAATTATCGAAAAAAATATATGCCGGATCTGATATGTTCCTCATGCCGTCAAAAAGCGAGCCTTGCGGTCTTGCGCAGATGATTGCTATGAGGTACGGAACAATTCCGATAGTTCGTGAAACCGGCGGATTGCGTGATACAGTCCGTGACAACGGCGGAATAAACGGAAACGGCTTTACATTCAAGACCATAAATGCGCTGGATATGCTCGATGCTGTAAAACGTGCAGTATCAGACTATGAAAACAAGGATGTGTGGACATCGCTTGTCAAGCGTGCAATGAGCTGCGACTACAGCTGGCAGGCTTCTGCTGATATCTATATTGATATGTATAAGGAACTTTTATCATAGTTGCAAAAACAAATGGCAGTCATTATTGACTGCCATTTTCATTCATCCTTTCTTAAATCGCCTTGTATTTGATGCCGTTACCTCTAAGCCATGCGCCCAGCGCCCTTGCTTCGTCTGCGGAAAGAAGCGCCTGAAAACCAATCCATT
>UQXS01000213.1 GCA_900545125.1 uncultured Ruminococcus sp. | reverse complement strand
GGGCGGAAACTCCCGAAATATCGGAGAAAATGCTTGATCTGATGAAAATGCAGGGTGTCGGGAGAGTGATCCTGACGCCGCATTTTTATCCGCACCGGGAAATCTCCGTGGAGGATTTTTTGAAGAAGAGGGCGGATGCCTTTGCGAAAATCTCCCACAGGACGGAATCTGAGTTTCGTCTCGGGGCGGAAATCGCCATAGAGCGCGGTTTTTCGGAGATTTCCGGAATCGAGAAACTTGCCGTCGAGGGTACTGATCTGATGCTTCTGGAGCTGCCGTTTTCGGGGTACGGACGGTGGGTTCTGGATGAAATCCATGATTTGAAATGTGCGGGTATTGTGACTGTGTTGGCGCATATTCATCGGTATATCGGGATTTATACAAAATCGCAGCTTGACGAGATTCTGAATACAGATGCGGTTTTTCAGGTGAATACGGAGGCGTTTGCAAATTTCAAAGAACGCAGATTTGTGAAGCGGCTGATTCGTTCCGGAGCGAGGGTTGTGTTCGGCAGTGATGCGCATAATTTGTCCGACAGAAAGCCGAACTACGATTTGCTGGGGCGCAAGGTGAAAGCGGAGGTTATTGAATCTGCGGAGATGATGATATAGGATATAAAACCACACTCCTGTGTAATATGTAGAGTGTGGTTTTAATTCTTATTGCTATATTCTATTAGATAGATTGTCAGTTCTATTCTATTTCTTGCTCCAACTCATCAAATTCAGGTGATGAAAAAAATTCTCCCAGCGACATATCCAAACCGTCACACAGAATTTTGATTGTAGTTATAGAAACATTCTGACGACGTTCATCAAATAGACTATACACAGTTGACGGTGTAACTCCTGAAATATTGGCTAACTCGTTTACCGCTATTCCTCGTTCTGCACAGATGCCCTTAAAGCGAGCAACAACAGTATTTTTTACAGTAGACATTTACTATCACCTTTCAAATAGTGTTTCTATCATTATACTATTTTATACGTTGGTGCGTGTACGCACTTGCGTATATTCAAAAAAAGTGATATAATATATAAAGTCAAAAAAATTCAAAGAACTGGGAGAGTCATATTATGAAAAAAACAGCTTGCTTTACAGGTCACAGAAGTATACTGGATAATATTGAGGATTTTTCCAACAAGTTATATGATGTCGTTGAACGGCTTATCACGGAATATAATCTTACGGATTTCTTTGTCGGAGGAGCTTACGGCTTCGATGCAGTTGCTTCATTGTCGGTTTTAAAATTACGCATGAAATACCCTCATATCAAATTACATTTGATCCTGCCTTGTTCTAATGACGAGCATACAAAGAATTGGACTGCTGATCGGATCGCAGATTTCAAACATATTCTTGAACTTGCCGATACGGTAGAATATACATCAAACAGCTACTATAATGGTTGTATGAAAGTCCGTAACGCTCGGCTTATGGAGTGTGCATCCGAGTGCTGCATATGCTACTATAATCCATGTAATTGGAGAAGTGGAACAGGACAAACGGTTCGTATGGCACAAAGGAAGGGCATTGAGATCATCAATGTATATGAGCAATAAAAGCAAAGGACGATCAACCTTATCATGGCTGATCGCCCTTGTCTTATTTCTGTATCTCAATCACAAGCTTCCCCTCGGAGCTGACCTTCAACTTCAAGGTCTTGACATACCGACTGCAGAAGTTCTCCAGTTTCTTTTTCGTAACTGCATACTTCTATTATAGCATAATTCGGGGTGTAATTCAATGAAAAGGCTGTGAAAAAAGCTTTCAAATGATTGACTTTTTCTGCTCGGTGTGGTATAATTTTTGAAAACGCTTAGTAGCATTTAAATTCGGAATAAATCATATGAGGTTAAGAGGTTAAGATGGCGATAGTTTGGGAAGGAAACAAAAAAGAATTCGGAACGGTACATCAGAGTCCACCGATTCCACAAGATGCGATTAAGATTCGTGATGCAGAAGGATTTATAGGAAAAGCCCTGCCGTTTGGCATAGCACCTATGATGATATGTATGTTGGTAGTGTTTTTAAAGGCATTTACAAATAAAGAACCGCCAATCTCACCGATATTTCTTATACCAGCGTTTTTGATAGGATTTATCATAGCATTACCACTTCATGAGCTGGCACATGCTGTTTGTTATCCTAAAGAGGCAACGGTATGGGTAGGACTGTGTCATCGAAAAATTGCTGCATATGCTATTTCGTATTATCCCCTGACTAAGAGGCGTTTTATCATTATGTCTTTAGCACCTGCTGTTCTAGGCATTGTCCCTTTAATAGGTTTTATCTGCATTCCAATTACAATGAAGCCATTGCTTACGATATGTATGTATGGTGTCTGCAATTTTTGGGCTTTTTTCTCCAGCACCTGATTATATGGACATAATAAATGTTTTGAGAAAAGCTCCAAAAAATGCCTTGATCTGTGATTCACAAGATGGGCTATATGCTTATACTGCATAAACAATTCCAGTTGTACCTTTTGATTATTCCTCATACATTTTGATTTATCATACTAATCGAATAGACTCACCAACGGTCAACTGTATCACACGGCTGACCGTTTTTCATATCCTCACACATGCACCATAGCTTTAAAAACGCTGTCCCTCGCCTGCATACGGAGCATATTTCCGATAGCTCCGACTGTGTAAAGATCTCCGATTTCATTAGCTATCTGATACGCTCGGCTCGACTGCATAAGCAGCTCGGTCTGACGATTTACTGCATCAGTGACCTTGATATCAAGTTCATCAAGGTACTTGTATATTTCGCCCTCGTTCACAAGTTTTTGCAATCGTTCAGGAAAATTCTCCTCAACATGATGCAGATGATAGCGTATCTGATCGGTGTGAAACACATAACGCTCCGTTTCACCCGACTTCGGATTGATATGTGTGACTGTCTGCGTATCGGTATCAACCGCCCAAAGCGGAGAGTCGTTCATGGTTTGCTTGCTCTGAAAAATCATTTCGAATCCCTCTTTTTCATCGTAATGTAATATCCGGCGCCACCTAATCCTGCAACTGCTGCAATTCCTAAAATAACTGGCATAGGATTTGCCCCAAATTGCGCAGAATCGCCCTCAGAACCGCTTGACGGACTATTGGTTGTATTGCTGTTCTCTGCGGAAGAACCACCCTCAGAAGCTGTCTGTGTTCCGCCTGCGACCTTGCCGGCAACTCTCGGACTGTCTGCGCCGTCATCGTAGATTTCTTGACCACCTGTTGTTACGGATTCACCCTCCTCTAAGGTACTGAACGGCGGAAAGCTGTCAACGGTATCGCCGTTCCGGTCGAGCATCTGCCAATTCCCATTCAGCAGATAAAAGCTGTAATGATTGTTTTCAGTGCTGATCGTCCAGCCTCCGTTATCATCGTCCTCAAAATCCCAATTTTCAATCAAATGGCGGTAATAATTCTTGTATTCGTATTTCAGCTCGCCGATTTCAGACCAGTCATAATCGTCTGAACCGTAATTATCGTCGAGCCACTTGTCAAGCAGATGATGCTTGTACGATGCTTCGGGATAATCAAAACCGTTATCGTTCTTGCCGTTCCACATATCCTCCCAGATTTCGGTCTCAATGTAATCACGGTCAAGATTTTCGGTAGCGTGAGCTATGATACCTGTGCAGAGCATGAGTGCGGTGCAAAATGCCGCTGTAATAATTTTTTTCATATTACTGTCCCTCCATATTCGCAAAATAAAATGCAAGTGCCTTTTCAATAGTCTCAGTAACCTTCTTCGCTTTAAC
>UQXS01000212.1 GCA_900545125.1 uncultured Ruminococcus sp. | reverse complement strand
GACTATAAGGTTAGGGCATTATTCTTGTTTGTAAGCGGTTTGTCTATCAGCTTGTAGTAGATGTGAATAACACGAGGACGGTCTTTATTACCTTTGTTGTTCTCATCCACAGTCACATATTCTGTCAGTTCAAGACACATTTCACGGGTAAGCTCCGTTGCTCCTGCATAGTGTTTCAGGCGCTTTATAAACTCTGCCACATCTGCTTCGTCCTGCTGTTCAGCTTCAGAGTGTTTGAGCATTTCATCATATTCTAATTTCAGCATTTTCTTTTCAGCCTGATACTTGTCAAGCATATCAAACGCCATTTCCTGTTCAATTCTTCCTGCCACCTTATCCTCATAAACGCTTTGAATAAGTCTGTCAAGCTCCGAAAGACGGTTTGAAACGATTTGCTTACGTTTTTTATCAGAGATACTTCTTTCATCAATATACGCTCTCTTGCGTTTGAGAAACTCATCCGCTGCCGTTTTCTCGTCCTTGGCTAACTCACACATATCCTGAATATCCGCAAGAATAAATCCTTCGAGCTTTGCTTTGCCTATGTAGTGCGTAGAGCAATACTGCTTTCCGAAGCGGTTATGATAACCGCAGATATATCCGCCGCCGCCCGTATTTGCCTTACGCATTTTCCATCCACAGCCGTCACAGAATAAAAGTCCCGATAAAGGTGAAAGCTCGCCTTTTTTATCACGCTTGCCAACACTTACAGACTTTTCAAATTCTCTCACCTTGTCCCAAAGCTCTTTCGGAACAATAGCTTCTTGGTTGTTTTCGATGACCGCCCATTCGGATTTGTCCTTGTCGATACGCTTGTGATTTTTGTAGCTTACGGTTGTCGTGCGGAGCTGAGCAAGCGTGCCTATATAAATAGGATTGTTCAGAATATTATGCACATTTCTGTTCTCCCACAGGTGAGAGTTGTGATATGGGTTAGGCTTTCCAATGCGCTGATAGTAATAGTCGAACGGAGTAAGTACGCCCTCGTCATTCAATATTGTTGCGATTTGTTTCGGCTTCATACCCTGCGCTCTCATCTGAAAAATGCGGAGTACAATATTTGCCGCATAAGGATCAATCACAGGAGTACGCATTTCATCATCGCCCTTGACATATCCGTAGGGACAATATGGTGACATAAACTTGCCTGCCTTTGCATTTGCGGCGATCACCGCACGCACTTTCTTTGAAGTATTTGCGGCGTGCCATTCGTTGAAAACATTTCTTATCGGCATCATATCCATATTTGCACTATCGGAATTTAGCGTATCAATGCCGTCATTCAGGGCGATAAATCGGATATTGTACATAGGGAAAATATAATCCGTGTACTGTCCGACCTGAATGTAATTACGTCCGAAACGAGAGAGGTCTTTGCAGATTATCAGATTGATTTTGCCGTTCTTGGCATCTTCAAGCATTCTCTGCACTCCCGGTCTGTTGAATGAAGTGCCACTGATGCCGTCATCGATGTATTCATCGTAAATCTCCCAGCCCTGTTCATGCACGTAATTATTGAGGATTCTACTTTGATTTTCTATTGAAAGGGATTCGCCTGCACGTTCATCATCCTTTGACAAACGGAGGTATATTCCCACGATATAATTGGTCTGCTTTGCTAACATTTTAACTCCTTTCCTCCAAAGCAGCCTTAATCAACATTATCAGTATAGCGCGCAATGCCGAAAAAAGCAAGTATCTTTGAAAATTTTTTTAGATTGACTGAGGATGTTCGTGCATAGTTATTACTTCCGAAAAAGCTCTATCAAAAGCATTTCTGTAAAGCACCTCGTTGAGATCTTTATCTCCGCAGAAATGGCGTACAACGATACACCTCTCGCCGTTCACAAGGTACTCGTGTGTTTCGGTTTTGCAGTTTTTATACTGCTCGTTCAGTTCAAATACTGTTCCTGCCTTCTCTCTATCTACGGCAGTTGTCTTGTTGTCCAGTTTAAATTATTCCTTTCCGCAGCTCGTTCCATTTCAACTTCCTGCTGCTTATAAATGTTGCTTCCCATGATTATGGGGAAAGTCTTTGCGGATAAATAGTCTGTTTAATCCTCGTCATTATACGAGTTGTCATAAAACGAAATACTGTTATCAGCATTTTTACCACAGACCAGTTTAAACAATTCCTTATTCGATAAACTGATCGTTCTCAGCTTTTCCAAACCTTTGATTTTCCCTATGAGCGGTTTTCTCTTTTTTCTGTAAATGCCCATTCAAAAATCACAACCTTTCTGTTTTGTTCTAAGCAAGTCAGTAAACCCTACTGATATTTTCCTGCTATGTTACCATTATAGCGCACCCATAACATTAAAACAAGCCGCAATGCGCACAAACTTTTTCGGGACATATCAATTTTCAGTTCCGCAAAATTTTTGATTCAGAAATTATTAAATCACGCTATTTTGCAGAAAAAGTCATTTCGTCATTTTGACCGGGGAAATTTTGACGATTCAAATAAATTTGAAAATTGCTATTGACGAGTGGTGATTTTTTCAGTATAGTGATTATGGGGAGCAACAAAAGAGAACGAGTCACAAGGCTCCGATTCTCGCAAAACGAGAAAAATAACCGAGCCGAAAGGCTCGGAAATGCAAATGCCCCATAGGGGCAAATTCTAACCCAGCAAGCACGGCACGGTGTGGGCGCGCACAGCGACTTCCGTACCGCACATTGCTTGTTAGAGGGCTTTTGCCCCTAAAACCCTAATTTTGAAAAACAAGAAAAGGAGAACAAGAGAAAATGAAAGATAAAAACAAGCGTAATCTTTATCTCAAGGCAAGAGTGAGTCGGGAAGAAATGGACGCTATCAAGCGAAAGTTTGAAAACAGCGGAATGGATACACTCAGCGGATTTGTTCGAGCGATGATTTTCGATGGCTACATCGTCCAATTTGATAATAACGAACTTCGAGAGATTCATAAACTGGCAAGTAATATTGCCAACAGTATCAATCAAATCGCTGTCCGTGTAAACAGCACAGGCAAGATTTATGATGAAGATATCGAGCAGATTAAGAATGGTGTGGATAAGTTCTGGCAGCCGTTGCGGTATTTTCAAACTCAGCTTTTGAGGTTAAAGCATTGAGCGATATTATCAGAATAAAAATCGCTGTCATGAAAACTTCTGACAGTAACGACTGCTTATATATGGTTTTGAACTGTTATCAGAGAGCTTTTCTTAGGAAAGGCTCTTTTTCTGTCTATAAAATACAAAACTCCTTACGGCATCACACCGTAAGGAGTTTTTTCACATATTCAGCGCGCACATAACGCAGTTTCAGCGCAGTAATCCTTTAGAATTACAATAGCTGATTTCTTGAAATCTGAAATTTAACGAAATTAGTAAATTTCAAAAAATGTACATTTGACTCAGCACAAATTTCTTTATATTATTATACATGATTTCAAGAAAAATCACAAGATGTTTATGAAAAATCGGCGAATTGTATACAAATAGCATATTCGAGATGTGCATATTGCTCATTTCAGGTTAGTTGGAGGGTTACGGAATGGAATATACAGGAGTTAATATTACAAAGCGTAAAGACGGACGATATATGGGAAAGTTTATCATTAGCTGTGATGAAAATGGTAAAGCTCAGTATCAATATGTTTATGGAAGAACTTATGATGAAACCGAACACAAGATTCTTATTGGACGAGAAGTGGCATCACGTTATCTTTCGGGCAGATATATCACTGTCGGCAAGGTCTATGAGGAATGGCTGAATGCCGTAGTAAATCGTGTTAAGGAATCAACTTTTGCAAATTATAAG
>UQXS01000211.1 GCA_900545125.1 uncultured Ruminococcus sp. | reverse complement strand
TTTATCGTCACTTTCTCCGGAATCTTCTCCGGGGATATCATAATCATTTTCATCATTCTCGGAAAGATCCGTACCAAGCACAGGCTCATCGGATTTTAAAGTACTGCTGCTGACAGCAGCCGGTTCTTCTTCCGGTTTATCCGCCGTTTCTTCAGCCGCAGAAGCCGTACCGTCCGGAGCGGAAATCTGCACAGACGGCTGTTCCGGGGATTTTTTTTCCTTTTTCTTTTTTGACCTGATTTTTTTCGATTTTGGCTTTCCGGACTTTTTTTTCTTTGATTTTCGCTTTTTAAGCCATCCAAGTATGCCTCCGCCGTCAGAATCCATAACATTTATGAACCAGAGATTTACTTTGTATTTCAGCTTTCCGCCGATAAAACTCATCTCACCGCCTACCGGCATGATAAGTACCAGCAGAATCAGGCCAAGCACGGCAAGAAGTATAAATAGCAGAATTTTCAGTACGATCATTTCCTGCCGTTCCTTTCGTCAACTTTCTTCAATATTGGTTTCATCTGCCGTCTGACCCGGCAGCGGCGGAAGTTCGGAAACAGAACCAAGACCGAAACTCCGCAGAAAAACCGCAGTTGTACGATATATAAGCGGTTTTCCGGGTACATCGAGACGTCCTGCCTCCTCCACCAGACCTTTTTCCACAAGATTATTTATAACAGAGGAACTGTCTATCCCTCTGACGTTTTCAACAAATCCCTTTGATACAGGCTGATCATAGGCAATTATAGTCAGTACTTCCATTGCCGCATTGGATAAAGGAGCACTCCTTTTTGTTTCAAGAGCAGCCCTGATCTGCGGAGCAAATTCTTCACGTGTACACATCTGATAGCTGCTGTCCAGCTTTTTTATACATATTCCGCTTCCGCAGTCATCATAGCGTTCGTTTATGAGCCTTATCATAGACGGAAGAGCTCCGGCATCCACCTGACAGGCTTCGGAGAGACGGAAAAGTTCCACAGGTTCGCCGCTGGCAAAGAGAACTGCCTCTACAGCGCCGAGTTTTTCCTTGACATCCATTGCTTTTTCCCGTCCTTTCTTCCTTTGAAATATATAGTCATGTTATCATCGCTTATTGTTATCCTGCCAGATTTCGTAAGCTCCAGCACTGCAAGAAAAGTTGCAACTCTTGCAGAACGGTCGGTCACTCCCTTGTAGAGATTATCCATACACGCTTCACCGGTCGCATAAAGTTCCCGGAGAATGTGTACGACCTTAGACATTACGGAAACTATCCGTCGTTTGACCACGGAATTGATCTTGTTTTCCGCCAGCATACGTGTTGTCTCCGTCCGGACTGATTTCCGGGAAATACCGCTGTAAGCGGCGGCAAGACAGCATGGATCATGCACCAGTCTGTAGGTCATATCCGCCTTGATACGCATGGGGGAACGGACAAAAATACTGTTTCCCACAAATGACTCGGCAAGTTTTTTTGCTGCGATCTTGCAGAGAGAATACTCAATAAGAGCTCCCTCCAGTTCCTTTTTGAGCTGTTCTGCCTCTTCGGGACGAGGAAGCAGATAGGCAGTCTTTATATAAATGAGCCTTGCAGCCATTTCAAGAAATTCGCCGGCAAGTTCAAGATTCTGTTCCTGAGCCTGATCTATATAAATAAGGTACTGTTCAAGCAGCTTTGATATTTCAATATCGCAGATATTAAGCTTGTGCCTGGAGATAAGATTCAGCAGCAGATCAAGAGGACCTTCAAAAACTTCAAGCTTAAATGAAATGGAAGTCATGCTTTACCCTCTGGCAACAGGAATCCACGAAACCATCTTCCAGACAAAATTCTCCATTGCATCCGTCACATAGTAAAGCGGATTGTAAGCAGGGTCGATAGTGCTGAATACGATCAGGAAAAGAAGGAATCCGATGTTTATCTCACGCTGATGTATATAAAACCAACGGTCAAACTTTTCGTTGGTAAAATAGCGCAGAACATTGAATCCGTCAAGCGGAGGCAGCGGTATCAGATTGAATAAAGCAAGACCCACATTTACGGAAACAAGAAATTCAAGAAGAAGTATCACACAGAACACCGGAGATATATTATCGTTGATAGCATAGTCAAAAATAGCGTCATATCCGGCATTGGTTGCCAGTATACCTGCATGAGCAAAAGCTGCAATGATAGCTGCCAGGAGATTTGAAACCGGCCCCGCAAGAGCCGTCAGTGCAAATCCGGCACGATATTTTCTCATTCTTACAGGATTGACCGGAACAGGCTTTGCCCAGCCGAATCCTGTAAGCATTATAAGCGCAGATCCAACAAGATCAAGATGAGCAAACGGATTGATAGTAAGACGTCCTTGACGCTGGGCCGTATCGTCCCCCATAAGGCGGGCAACACCTGCATGAGCTGCCTCGTGCAGAGGAAGAACCAGCAGCAGTGTAACAGCACGTGCAAAATATTTAATAAAAATTTCTAAATTCATATATATCCTTTCATTTCAGCAAATCGGCAATTAAAAATCATTTAACAGCCATTAAAAGTAAATATTCCCAGATTACTATTTATTATTATACTACATCTCGAAAATTTTTTCAAGTAATAAATGAATTTTTTTACTGTTCCAACACAAAAAATTGCATTGAAAAGACTTTTTCAAAATTTTTTTGGATTTTTTTTAAAAAAGACTTGCATTTTTACAAAAGATGTGATATGATATTAATGTTGTATTTTTGAAACTGCTAAGGAGGTGCAACCTAATGGCTAAATGTGAAATCTGCGGAAAGGGCGTTACCTTTGGAATTAAGGTATCACACTCACACAGACGTGCAAACAGGACATGGAAGCCTAACGTAAAACGTGTAAAGGCTATCGTCAAGGGTACTCCTTGTCATATTTACGCTTGCTCAAGATGTCTGCGTTCAGGCAAGGTTGAAAGAGCATAATTTCCGTGAAATGAGTGAAATACGGAGCGTTCTGTAATGAACGCTCCTTTTTCCGTATGTGGCAAAAAGGAGCCGATGAACGGCTCCTTTTTATGTCTGTTATTTTACATACTCTGATAATCCTGCTATACTCTGGGATTTAACAGCATTTGCTACGATTCCTGCAACGATATCTGCACCTTTTTCACAGAAATGCGTTCCGTCTGTAGATCCCTCTACAGCACCCATAAGATGATAGCTCTTGGCCATATCGTATCCTACTGAATTGTAATGACTGACCATAAGCGAATTAAGATCAATACACGGAATGTTATACTTTGCAGCCAGCTTTTTGCAGGCATCACAGTAATTTCCGTAGCTGTTCACGAATTTTCCGTTGGAATACGCTTTCATACCAATAACTGTTGTCACAAGTACAGGTGTTGCTCCCTTTGCCTGAGCAGATTTTATGAATTCAGTCATATACCACTCATAAGAGCCTGATGCCGGATTATCAACATTTCCGCACACAGGAGCATATCTCTCTGCGTTGCTTGCGGCAGAGTCGTTGATAGCAAACTGAATCATAACGAAGTCGCCTTCTTTAAGATTGTCAACTATCGTCTGATATCTGCCCTGATCGTAGAAGCTCTTGGAACTTCTTCCGGCAATGGCATTATTTGAAACTGTGACGTTATCCTGGAAGTAATTCTGAAGATAATATCCCCAGCCCTGCTGCGGCGCATAACTTGCCCTGTAGCTCTGTACGGTGGAATCACCGGCAATATAGATAACAGGCTTATTTGTTTCAACAGGAGGCTGATCCTGGGACGGATCATACACCTCGGCGATTGGTTCATCGGTAAGCTGCAATGTCAGGCAATCGAAATTAGGCCC
>UQXS01000210.1 GCA_900545125.1 uncultured Ruminococcus sp. | reverse complement strand
AAAATGCAAGTCCCGGGCTGCTTGTATTCAAACCAGCAAAATACAGTGCAGGACGAATGAAAGCTTCTGCATGGCAGAAAGCAGTCAATGAGGATCAGGACAACGATGTACTTCATGCCATTGACTCTGCCAAACGCCGTGTAGCAGAACCTGTAAAAGATAAGGTCAGCAAACCTCAGCGCTTACAGCGGCAGCAGAAAAAACGTGACCGTCTTTCTGACGAAAAGGCAAAGTCCAATAAAAAGCTGAACAAGCAGGAAAACAAACTGAATGACCGTCATGACAGTTACAAAAAACGAAAGAAAAAGCGTAAACCGGATAACAAAAACAAGAAAAAAACTGTTGCTGACGGCTTCAAAAACATTTTTCAATTCATAAAAAATGTTTATGAAAAAGAAGTCAAAAAATTCTTCGGTGCAATTGCTGTGCCTGTTATTATCATTCTTCTTGTATTCGCTTTCGTTATTATGATATTCAGTTCGATCTTATCCGGCGGAGGATTTACTCTTGGCACATATGCCGCCCAGGATTATGATCTGAGTGAAGCTGAAAAATATTACACAGAGCTTGCCTGGAATTTCAATGAGAAAATCCTGACAGTCAGCAATACAGACAAATGGAAAGACGGACTTGCTGCATTCGGTGCAAAGAAAAAAGATCTGAAAGATGATCCTGATACATGGTATTGGGGCAGGTCTGATGTATACAATTGGGATCCGGTGTATGACTTTGACTGCTATAAGCTGTGGAGCTTCTTATGTGCCTACTACTATGATTTTTCTGCTTCTGACAACGGCGATATTAAGTATTGGAAATTCAACTCCGATACGGAAAAGCTTCTTGATGAGATCTTCAAGGCAGAATACGAGTTTGTGTATTACTATGATAATGCTTCACGCTGGGAGGAACTTTCAACATACAACTACTGGGGTGGTGGAAATGCTCAGACAGGCAGATATTACCGCTGTGAAACCGCAGCGTACATTTATAACGGTCAGCCATACAGATACCGTTTCAAACCAACTGCCTTTACAAGTGAACTTGCTCAGTACAGGGACAGCGAAGGCTTTATCTGCATTAATCAGGAATACCGTGTTTTGAATCCAAATGATAATTATGCACTTACTGGTTTTTACGTTATGGATCACCGTTATTTTTCGGGAACACAGGAACCCTTTTACTATTTTGATAATTCAACCGGTAAATTTTTCTTTATGCAGGGAGATGTTCGGCATGACCGCTCATTCTGGGGTTGGGACGGCGAAGATGCCTGGTTTTTGGTTTCACCGACTGATACGCAGATATGGAATTATAACATTACAGATTCCTGTATGTACGGCTACTATGAGAAATATTACTGGAAAACAGACTGCCGTTTGTACTACAACGTAAGGCAGAAAAAGACTTTTGATGAGGTTATCGAGGACAAGCTGGGTTCTATGTCAGATGCAGAAGAGCGTTTGCAATATTATCAGCTTCTTGCGGGCAATGACAGTGGTCAGATGTACGGAAATCATCAGACACTCCACAATCTGCTTTCCGGTGATTCTATCAGAGGTTATTCTCTGGTGAATGGTTTCGGATATGATATTCAGGTATGGAATACAAGGCATTGTGCAATAGACGGTCTGCATGAAGGCATAGATGTTGCCTATACCAAAAATCAGGCACTTTATGCACCGTTTGACTGTGAAATCACTGATATTGACGAGGACAATCATTCCATTGTCCTGCGAAAAAATGATGTGGAATACTGGTATGACGGCAGCGGCGGCACAAAGCGCGATACAGAAGTTTACATATCCAATGCAAATCTGATCGGCGGTCTTGAAAAGGGCGATACGATCAAGGAGGGTGAACAGTTTGCCACATCAACGGGGCACGAATACTGTGATGAAGATATTGACAACAACACAGGCATTGACTATGTGCATATCAAAGTAAAAGTTGATACAGACGGTTACGGCTGGGACCTTATTGATCCAAGACTCGTTCTGTATTGATGGGAGGTTGCCAGATGGCTCTTTATGACGAAAAAATCGAAAAATTCAGCAAAAAGGCAGAGCAGCTTGAACGGAATATCAAACGTGATACAGAGGAACGTAAGCGGCTTCTCTCTGAAATAACAAGGCTGCGTTACCTCTCGCTCTGCGAAAAGCTGAATTGTGACGGAGAGGAGTTAGAAACAATGCTCGCCAGAGAACACGATCAGATTCAGCGACTGAAAGACCGTGGTCTTACCGATGCAGATATTGATGCTCTCGGAAATGACGAGAGTACGGATACATCAAGTTCAAATGCAACTGAGGAGGAAATCAATGAAAACAAAATTTTTTAGTGCCATTTTATCTGCCATGATACTTACAACTGCAAATCTCGGTATCACGACTTCGGCAGAAGAAGCAACAGAAGTACCTGTTCCTGTTATGGAAACAACGGAAACTGTAATAACAGACGATATGGGTAATTCATCTCTTTCCGAAGAAGGTGACATGAGTACCCAGGAGTTCAAAGAAATTATGAGTGAGATTGCCGGACAGGGTACAGTCACAGTCGAACCTGATTACTACGGTGATGATTATTATGATACGGACGGCAATGCTACGCTCATCAAATCAGAACAGATCATCTATAACACCGAAGAAATGCAGTTCATCGCTGTCACCACAAAGGATGGTCATGTTTTTTATGTGCTGATCAATTATTCAGCAGCAAGCGGCGAAGATTCTGTATACTTTTTGAACAAAGTAGATGATTATGATCTGTATGCGCTTCTCTATGCCGGAGATGAAAGTGATGAGGAAAGCAGTTCGATTACACCGGAAGAAGCAGCTCAGGCAGCAGAAAATGCTAATGGCAGAGTAACACCTGAGACTGATTCCGGAAAGTCCGATTCTGATTCAGCTGACAGTTCCCAGGACAGCGAAACATCTGCTGAGAAAACTGTACAGACATCTGCCGCACCTGTAAATAAGAATAGTATTTATCTGGTTGTGGGCGTTGTTGCGCTGATCGGTATCGGTTTTGCCGGCTTTATGTTCATGAAGAAAAAGCCGAAAAACAAGACGGTTTCCAATGAAGAAACGGAAGAATACGAGGACGATGATTTCAAGTTCTATGACAATGACGAGAATCAGGACGAATAAGAACAGAAAGGAACAACAAATATGAAAACAATGAAAAAAGCAGGTATCTGTACAGCAGTGATCGCAGGAGCTGCCGGAATTGCAGGAATTACAGCAATCGCAGCTGATAAGGTAAAAAAGAATGCGTTTGACCGTGGCTTTGAAACCGGACATTTTCTTGGCTTTATGGACGCAGCACAGGGTTTTGCAAAAAAGCACAGTACGCTTCTTGAGAAGTACAATGCTCTTGTGAATGACTATGAGGAGCTTGAGGACGAATACAGCGAACTTTGCGAAGCTTCTGACAACAAAGACTAAAAATCAACTTTGAACCCACTGGATTCAAAGTTGCAGAAAGGACAATGACAATGAGAAAGAGAGAATTTGTCGGTGTCGGTGCGGTGATCGGGGTATTCTGCACTATTATAGGCTTTGCTGCATACAGAAAAGGCAGCAGAAATGGATTCATGAAAGGATACAAAGATGCCGACAAACTGAACAATACAAAGCTTTGAGAGTACTCAGCCTTTTTGACGGCATTTCCTGCGGCAGACTGGCACTTGAACGTGCCGGTCTGTCCGCAGAGAAATATGATGCCTTTGAAATTGATAAATATGCCATGACTGTTTCAAAGAACAATTTCCCCGACATTGTTCAGCATGGCAACGTATTTGACGGAGATTA
>UQXS01000209.1 GCA_900545125.1 uncultured Ruminococcus sp. | reverse complement strand
GATATGAGACTAAAGGTTACTTTAGCTTGCACAGAGTGCAAACAGCGCAACTATGTTTCCAAGAAGAATAAGAAGAATGACCCTGACAGACTCGAAATGATGAAGCATTGCAAGTTCTGCAGAAAGCATACTCTTCACAAAGAAACAAAGTAATCGGAAGGGGTATTTTTTATGGCTAAGGATACAACTTCAGAAAAGAAGTCCGAAAAAACCGGCAAGAAAAAGCCGGGTAAGATCCGCAAATGGTTCAAGGACCTCAAAATCGAATTTAAAAAAGTGGTTTGGCCGTCAAAGAAAACCGTTGCAGACAATACATCCGTTGTAGTCGGAGTTGTTGCGCTTGCAGCTGTTCTCGTGGGTCTGCTGGACACGGGCTTCCTGGAGCTCATGCGGCTGATCTATCGCTAAACCTTTGGAGATCTGAGGAGGATTATTATGTCAGAAGCAGGAAAGTGGTATGTTATCCACACGTATTCAGGCTACGAAAACAAGGTTGCCCAGAATATTGAAAAGGTTGTTGAAAACCGTAAGCTTCATGATCTTATCCAGGAGGTCAGAGTTCCAACCGAAAAGGTGACGGAGATCACCGACGGAAAAACAAAAGAGATCGAACGCAAGACCTATCCGGGTTACGTTCTGGTCAAAATGATTGTTACTGACGACTCGTGGTATGTCGTAAGAAATACCAGAGGCTGTACCGGCTTTGTCGGTCCTGCATCCGAACCCACACCGCTTTCTGAAGAAGAAGTGAAATCTCTCTTCGGAATTGATGTTGCTTCGTCTGTTGAAGTCAATTTCAGCGTCGGAGACAGGGTACAGATCTCAGGAACTGCAATGGACGGATTTATCGGCATTGTTCAGAACATTAATCTCGACGACCGCAGCGTTGATCTTCTTGTATCAATGTTCGGCCGTGAAACACCCACCACACTGCCTTTGAGTCAGGTAATTAAGGTGGATGATTAACAAGGTCAAAAAGAAGTCCGGAGGACTTCAGTGGGAGAGGTAAAATAAGTCTTGCCTCGCCATTTACCACATTTATGGAGGTGCGAATTACATGGCACAGAAAGTAGTTGGCTATATTAAGCTTCAGATCGCAGCAGGAAAGGCCACTCCTGCACCGCCTGTAGGACCGGCTCTTGGTCAGCATGGCGTAAATATCATGGCATTCACAAAGGAATTCAATGAGAGAACGAAGAACGACATCGGAATGATTATTCCTGTTGTTATCACTGTTTATGCAGATCGTTCATTCTCGTTTATAACAAAGACTCCTCCCGCAGCAGTTCTTATCAAGAAGGCATGCAATATTAACAGCGGTTCCGGAGTACCAAACAAGACAAAGGTAGCAAATATTACAAAAGAGCAGGTTCAGAAGATCGCAGAGCAGAAGATGCCCGATCTTAACGCTGGTTCACTGGAAGCAGCTATGAGCATGATCGCAGGCACAGCTCGCTCAATGGGCGTTGTAGTTGTTGACTGATTTTGAATGAAGACGGTAGGAACAGTAAGGTTCTGTAATACCGTTCTGACTTCTCTGAGCTGTCATCGAGACAGGCTAAATTGGTGGGAGGAAAATTCCGCTAACCGGTTAGCTATAGGCAATCGGTATTACCACTTAAACAGGAGGAAATATAATGAAACACGGCAAAAAATATGTTGACAGCGCAAAGGCTGTTGATTATGCAAAGCAGTATGAATCTGCTGAAGCTCTTGATCTTGTATGCAAGAATGCAAAGGCTAAGTTTGACGAAACTGTAGAAGCTCACATTCGTCTCGGCGTAGACTCAAGACACGCTGATCAGCAGGTAAGAGGCGCTGTTGTTCTTCCGAACGGAACAGGTAAGAGCGTAAGAGTTCTTGTATTCTGCAAGGAAGATAAGTATGAAGCTGCAAAGGCTGCCGGCGCAGAGTACGTTGGCGGTATGGAATTTGTAGACAAGATCATGAAGGAAAACTGGATGGACTTCGACGTTGTTGTTGCATCACCTGATATGATGGGTCTTGTAGGACGTCTTGGTAAGGTTCTCGGACCACGTGGACTTATGCCTAACCCGAAGGCTGGTACTGTAACTCCAGATGTTGCAAAGGCTGTAACAGAAGCAAAGGCAGGTAAGATCGAATATCGTCTTGATAAGACAAACATCATTCATTGTCCTATCGGCAAGGTATCTTTCGGTTCTGCTAAGCTTGATGAAAACTTCACAACTCTTATGGAGGCTATTGTCAAGGCAAAGCCAGCTGCTGCCAAGGGTACTTACCTCAAGAGCTGTACGGTTACATCAACAATGGGCCCCGGAGTTCCCGTTGCAACAGTTAAGTACGGTGTCTGATTCACAGAATTGTTTTATAAGTAATACGATCCTGTCCCGTTATGGGGCAGGATTTTTTTGTCATATGCAGTCTTTTATCGGAATAATATAGTACCGAGGAGGCGATTTTATGGACAAAAATCAACTTGATGAATATAAGCGGGAGATGATGAAACTTTACGGAAAAAGCCATTCAAAGAATATTGAATCTGTTGAGGCCGTATCAACAGTAGTTCCCGAGACAGAAGAGAATCTGCCGGATAACATGACAGTACCGGAAGAGGGATTTCAGAATCCTGTTTCCCCCGAACCGGAGGATGTTGACCCGAATGCACCCGATGATACCGCATGGTCTGGGTTTGTAGATGAAGAAGCAAATGATATCGACGAACGTTTTCCTTCGCCTGATTTGTCGGAGATAGCAGAGAATCCGGCGGAAGCAGAGCCTGTATCTGAAGAATCGCTTGGAAATTCAAGCGGATATATTCTTGTGAATGTCCGTACAGGTGACGAATCGTGGGCAATTGAAGGAGCAGTTGTAGTTGTTTCAGCTATCGTAAACGGAAACCGTCTTATCATAGCAACGGGAATTGCCAACAACAGCGGAACTACGCAGCTATTTGAAGTGCCGGTTCCCGATTTGAGCTATTCTCAGCAGCCCTATTCTCAGACACGTCCCTATAGCCTTTATGACATCAGCGTGACGGCAAACGGTTTTTTTAATGCCAGAAGTGTGGATGTTCCGGTATTTTCAGGAATCACCTCAATTCAGAATTTCAACATGATACCTGTTCCGCTGCTTATGAAAGAAACAGATGAAACGCAGACCATATATAATCAGGAACCGTTTTTCGGTTTTCCGGAAGAACGGAGGGAATAATATGCTGACAGGAATTCCCTATATCCCTGAAACGATAACAGTTCATCTGGGAACGCCTGATTCGGATGCTCCCAATGTGACGGTAAGTTTTCCGTCATATGTTAAAAATGTTGCATCAAGCGAGATATATCCTACGTGGCCGGAAAAAGCCCTGAGAGCCAATATCTACGTAATTGTAACGTATGCGCTCAACAGGATCTATACAGAATGGTACAGATCGAGGGGATATGATTTTGACATCACCTCCACTACGCAGTACGATCAGAAATTTATAAACGGCCGTGAGATATTTGAGAATATCAGTTTTCTTGTGGATGAACTTTTCAATGATTATGTGACACGTTCCGGATACATAGAGCCGTTGTTTACGGCTTTCTGCAACGGAACCACAACGACCTGCGACGGTCTTTCGCAGTGGGGGACGGTAGATCTTGCCAACCGGGGAATGACGCCATTTGAGATTCTCCAGTATTACTACGGCGACAACATTGAATTGGTGAGAGATGCTCCGGTAAAGAGTGCTGCGCCTTCGTATCCGGGAATCGAGCTAAAAATTGGATCAGGCGGAAACGATGTGCGGTCAATGCAGATTTTTCTCAACAGGATCTCGTCAAATTATCCGGCAATACCGAAAATTCCGGCGACTGACGGAATTTT
>UQXS01000208.1 GCA_900545125.1 uncultured Ruminococcus sp. | reverse complement strand
ACTACCTGCGGAGCTTTTTTGTCCTCAACTTCATGCGGAATGACTGTTGTACTGCTTCCTGCTGCGGGACTTCTCACCGGTTATCTGTACAGGCAGAAGATCAACGTTGCAGCCGGATTTTTTACCGGTCTTAATTTTATGCTTATGATACTTACCGGAGTCAATCCGGAAAGCATGAACAGTATGTTCAATATAGTCTGCGGAACGGCTGTATTTCGTTTTCTTGCCCCATACTATTCCGATAAATGGATAATCACCGCTGAAAGTTCTGCGGCTGCGCTGCCGGATATTCTCGGAGCAAGGATGAGTTTTCTGTCGGATTCTATTGGCAATCTTCGTGCCGAATCGGAAAAGATAGCCGGAATTATCGCTGAAAAAGCCGGAAAGAAAGAGGAGATCTCCGATAATTCCAATTCTGTATGCAGCCGTTGTTTCAGACGTCTTAACTGCTGGAAGAACGATTACGACAATACCGTCAGGGGATTCCGCCGTTTGTCGCAGATGAGCGAATTTTCTGAGGAAAACTTCCCGTTTGAACTTGACGACTGTCTTCATAAAAAAGAACTCCGGGAATCTTTTGAGAAAAAGGCACGTGAAAGAGCTACGGCAAAGCTGTTGGAAATGCGTTTTTCCGAGAGCAGAAAACTGCTTTCAGAGCAGATAAAGATCATCGAGGAAGTGGCAGAATCCGCCGGAGAACGCATGGATGTGCGATATTCAGAGCCGATAAGCAGAAATATCCGTGATAAACTGGTGAAATTCGGAATGAATCCAAAAAGTGTTATCGCTTATTATAACTCCAAAAACAGACTTATGGCGGAGATTTATTTCAGCTATGCAGATGCTCCTACGGGATGCAGCCGGATACGTGATCTTGTTTCTGATGAGCTCAGGCTTCCTCTTGACAGTGCCGGAATGGTCAATTCCGGACAGGAGGTAAGAATACGTCTTTTTGAACGTCCGGAGTACTCTCTTGAAGTTTACGGGGCTTCGATATGTGCTGATAATTCCAAAGAAAACGGCGATACTTCCATGATATTCAGCGACGGAACAGGTGTCAGCTATGTTATTTTGTCCGACGGCATGGGGTGTGGAAAAAATGCAGCGGTGGAATCACGCATGGTGGTAAGGATGTTCAGACGTCTGATAAGCAGCGGCGTCAATTATTCCTCGGCGATAAAGCTGATAAATTCCATTATGCTTACAAAGTCACGTGAGGAGTCCTTTGCAACGCTGGACGCCGTAAGGATAGATCTGGACAGCTGCGGACTTACCGTTATAAAATCCGGAGCGACCGCCACGCTTATCTGTCACCGTGGTAGTGTAATGAAAATAACTTCTCCGACTTTTCCTATTGGTATATACGAGCAGTCAGATACATTCTCCAGAGATTACGATTTTGAGGCCGGAGATATTATTATCATGTTCTCCGACGGTATCAGCGAAAATGCATACAGCTTTATAAAGGAACTTCTGCTGGGCGGCGGTGATCTGAAAAGCATTGTTGACGAGATCTGCATGAAATCAGAGGTCTTTAATCCTACCGTGCGGAGCGACGATGTGACTGTAATAGGCATCCGTGTTATGAGATCATAGTGATGTTCAAAAATTTGTATCATGTGTGCATTTTGCTAATATGTAAAATGAGAAAATATGGCAAATTGCACTAATATATATACTAATAATTAGCATATTGTCTGAAATTTTATCCGATTTTTCAAAATAACTTGAATAATTCTTTATTTTCTGATAAAATGTAAATAACAAAGGGGGCTGAATTATGTCAGGTAATAATAACTCAAATCCAAATGATTTTCCGCTGTATCTGTTTTATCAGGGAAAAAATTATGAGGCTTATAAATTTTTCGGTGTTCATTCAAAGAAAAAAGGAAGAGGGTATACGTTCAACTTTAAGGTTTGGGCTCCTAATGCCGTAAGCATATCTGTTGTCGGCGATTTTAACGAATGGGATCGTACTAAAAATCCTATGAAACTGATCGCTGACGGCGTGTGGGAAGCTGATGTTCCACGTCTGAAGCAGTTTGACACATATAAATACAGCATAGAGACAAAAGACGGAAGAACAATCCTTAAATCAGATCCTTACGGCACTCATTTTGAAACACGTCCCGGAACAGCTTCCAAGATCTTTGAGAGCAGCTACCAGTGGAATGACCAGAAATGGTTTGAATCCAAAAAAGAAAAAATCATATATAAAAGTCCGGTAAACGTCTATGAAGTTCATCTCAGTTCCTGGAAGAGGGATACAGATCGTGAGTTTATTGACTATATCACATTTGCAGGTGAGATAATTCCGTATCTTAAAAAGATGTCCTATACCCATATCGAATTTATGCCGCTTACAGAATATCCTTTTGACGGCTCGTGGGGATATCAGGTAACGGGATACTTTGCTCCGACTTCCAGATACGGAACTCCTGACGATTTCAGGAAAATGGTCGATATGTTCCATGAAGCAGGCATCGGAGTTATCCTTGACTGGGTTCCGGCACACTTCCCGAAAGACGGTGCGGGACTATACGAATTTGACGGAACTTGCTGTTATGAATATACCGATGAGCGTAAGAGAGAGCACAAAGCTTGGGGAACCAGAGTTTTTGATTATGGCAAGGCAGAAGTATGCTCTTTCCTTATCTCCAGCGCAAACTACTGGTTTGATGAGTTCCATGTAGACGGACTTCGTGTAGACGCCGTTGCCTCAATGCTTTATCTGGATTATGACAGGCGTGACGGCGAATGGTGCGCCAATATTTACGGCGGAAATGAAAATCTTGAAGCCGTGGAGTTCCTGAAACATCTTAACGAAGCAGTATTTTTAAAGCATCCTGATGCTCTTATGATAGCTGAGGAATCAACGGCATGGCCTCTCGTTACAAAGCCTACGGATATAGGCGGTCTCGGCTTTAATTTCAAGTGGAATATGGGTTGGATGAACGATATGCTGAACTATATGTCCCTTGATCCTATCTATCGTTCGTTCAATCATGATAAGCTCACGTTCTCCTTCTTCTATGCTTTCTCCGAGAATTATATTCTGCCGATCTCTCATGATGAGGTGGTTTACGGAAAGTGCTCCATGATAAACAAGATGCCCGGCGAGTACGATCAGAAATTTGCTTCATACCGTGCTTTTCTTGCCTATATGATGGCACATCCCGGCAAGAAGCTGCTCTTTATGGGACAGGAATTCGGACAGATGAATGAGTGGAACTATCAGTCTCAGCTTGACTGGAATCTTATGGAATATGATTCTCACAAAAATCTTCTTAAATTTTCGGAAAAACTCAATAAATTCTATGCTGAAAATTCTCCATTATGGCAGAATGATGATTCATGGGGCGGATTCAGCTGGATATCCAATGACGACTACAAGCAGAGTGTCATCGCTTTCAGGCGTATTGACGACAGCGGCGATGAGGTTATTGCAGTATGCAACTTTGTTCCCGTTGAACGCCGTGATTACAGAATCGGAGTTCCCTACAAGGGAAGATACAAGCTTGTGTTCAATACCGATGCCGAGGAATTTGGCGGTTCGGGCGTAACTGAAAAGTCGTTCAAATCTGAAAATGAGGGAATGCACGGACACGATCAGAGTATTTCTATGACACTTGCACCTCTCTCGGTTATCTACCTTAAGTATGCTCCGGTTAAGAAGAGAACTCCGAAAGAAAAGACAGAGCCGGAATCTGCCGGAAAAACGAAGAAAACAACCAGAAAAACGACTGGAAAAACGGCGGATATACAATAAAATATATAACACACTTTTAGGAGGAATACTATATGTATACTAAGAAAAGAGTCGTTGCAATGCTTCTGGCAGGCGGTCAGGGAAGC
>UQXS01000207.1 GCA_900545125.1 uncultured Ruminococcus sp. | reverse complement strand
ATGTTGGTGTTTAATACATTACTTTGGGTTGGATTCCCGATCCTTGCGTATGCCAGAACACACCGCCCTTTCCGTCTGTAACAGTAGCTTTTTTAGTCGATTCTACAGCCTTACAGACAGCGAAATACTGATGATAGCCTGCAAGTATCTTATAACTTGTCAAGCCCTCATTTGAGAAAAGAATAAAGTTTTTCAAAATGTCGAGCAGACGGTCTTTCTGAAAGATACCCTCAAAGAACGTGTCAAACTGAGCAAATTGGGTATTCTCATAGCTGCCGTCCTTTGTTTTCCACTCCATATAGCGATCTTCGCCCGAAGTGATTGTACCAGCTCTGTTTTCGGAGAGGTCACTCATCACACAGATCGCATTGTAAATGAACATCGAGGGGATGGAATGCATATAGTTTCTGATTTGCGTATAGGCTTCGGAAGCGTCTGTTTCCTCACGGGACGGAGATTTCAGCTCCATAAGCACCACAGGCAGACCGTTGATAAACAGCAGTACATCAGGGCGTTTCTCGTCGTTCTCGATAAACGTCCACTGATTTGCAACGATAAAGGAGTTGTTGTCCGTGTTCGCATAGTCCACAAGGTAGCAGATAGCAGAACGCTCCTCACCCTTTTCGGTATAGCGGACTTCAATGCCGTTTTGCAGATAGTCCATAAATACAGCGTTTTTCTGCAAAAGCTCGCCGTTTTCAAAGTTTTGGAGCTTATACAGGGCATCGATGATAGCATCATCAGGAAGCGTGGGATTGAGCCGATAGAGGGCTTCTGTCAGCTCGTCCATATACAGCGGTATCTTATAGTTGCGGTCAACATTATACCCGCAGATATGAGTATACCCCATTTCCTCAAAGAGCTGTATTACAGCGTTTTCGTAGCTTGCTTCGGTGTATGGCATTTTATCATCTCCTAACTAATAAAAATGAAAATTTACGATTGCAAGCCGCCTAAATCTTGACCGATGACACATCAATCTCGCCGTTCATTAACTTCGGCAGGAGTGTGTCACGAATAGACGATAAATTGCGGTTTTGCATGGAGTTTTCAGTTATTTGCTTGAATAGCGGACGAGTTACACTTTCAAAGGAAGCTAACTCATCTTCTGTAAACTGCGGTATTTCATACTTTCCGATGATTTCACCGCTAACTCTCTGCCGTCCACTACTACCATTCATATTGACGGTTGCATAGTTTCTGAAATCAGGATTACGGACGAGACAATAGAGAAGCTCAGGTGGAGTATTATCTTTCGGAGATAGCACAATATATTCAGTCGATCCGAAAGCTATCTCATCATTGGCAAGGAAACCAACATAAGCTGTCTTACCATTTTCAAGACATGGAGTAATCCTTGCCATAATAGTGTCTTGGTTTCTGAACTTCATACCACCGTTATATGCACGGAATGTCCAACCGTCGGGAAAGCTCGTGGTAGTAGATAATTGCGACATATCAATATATCTTGCTTCTGTCCCTTTGGAGAGAGTATAACGGGGATTGATATTTGCTATATCAGATAGACAGCACACATCACTATGCGGAGCGTTTAGCATCTGCGCCAAAAGAAGATAGGCCTGCTGCTCTAAATTTTCATTTTTATTAGTTAGGAGATGATACCATGTCAGACAAAATATTAACGTTTGAGGATATTAAACGTATCGTGAAACCGCTTGCCGAAAAATACCGTATCAGCGAAGTATATATTTTCGGCTCTTATGCAAGAAATGAGGCTACCTCTACCAGTGATATTGATTTTCTTGTGTTTGGCGGTAAAGATTTCAAGCTGACCTCTATTTTCGCTTTCGCTGAGGAACTGAGAATGGTTATCCGGAAAGAAATAGATGTGTTTGAGATAAACGAAGTAAATCATAACAGCACATTTTATAGCACAATCATGAAAGAGAGGGTCAAGGTAGCATGAAATACTCTGATGAACAGAGAATACAGAAAATATATGAAAATGCCGATAAACTGCAAAATTATATAAAAGAACATGGCGTTACAAAAGAAGCCCTGCTGAATAACTACGCTCTGCAATGGCTTGTTACAACACCCTTGTATAATATCGGTGAACACGTTTACCGCCTTTCTGATGAGTATAAAGCGGAACACTCCGAAATACAATGGTTTATGATAGCAGGACTGCGGCATAGGCTTGTTCATGACTATGATGGCACAAATTGGAATATCATTGTAGATGTTGTGTTTGAGGAACTGCCTATCTTGATAGACCAGATAAAAGAGCTTTTGTAATAAAACATTTTTGGGGGCAGTGATGTTGGTACAACGAAAGGAGTATCAACTATGAAAAACAAACTGATTACCGAAATCGAGCAGGCGATGCTCAAAAAGCTCGATAATGCTCAGCTTGAAGCTCTGCACGATGTACTTGTCAAGGCTTTCAAGAGTGTAACAATTACGGCTGTGGCTGAAACTGACAAAGAGCCCGATAATGAAAAGATTGTGACGGAATTTCTCTCCGCAAAGCGGATAGAGGGCTGTTCGGATAAGTCGCTGAACTACTATCGCAAGACAATCACGGCAGCTCTGGACAGCGTTGGCAAGGGCATCAAGCATATCACAACAGACGATTTGAGGACATATCTGACTAACTATCAGGCTGAAAAGAAATCAAGCAAGGTTACTATGGATAATATAAGGCGCATATTATCGAGCTTTTTCTCTTGGTTGGAGGACGAGGACTATATCATTAAAAGTCCTGTTAGACGTATCCACAAGGTTAAGACAAGTAAGACTATCAAGGAGACCTACACGGACGAAAATTTAGAGCTTATGCGTGATAACTGCGTAGAGTTGCGGGATTTAGCTATGATTGATATGCTCGCTTCTACAGGTATGCGTGTCGGTGAAATGGTGCTGCTTAATCGTGGGGATATTAACTTCAATGAGCGTGAATGTATTGTCCTCGGTAAGGGCGATAAGGAAAGGATCATTTATTTTGATGCCCGAACTAAGCTCCATTTGCAGAATTACCTTGATTCACGGACAGACGATACCCCTGCCTTGTTTGTGTCGCTCCGATCTCCTCATAACCGCCTGACGATAGGTGCTATTGAGCTGCGACTGCGTGAAATGGGCAAAAAGCTCGGTATCAGCAAGGTTCACCCGCACAAATTCAGGAGAACGCTTGCGACAATGGCTATCGACAAGGGTATGCCGATCGAACAGCTTCAACGGCTGCTCGGGCATCAGCGAATAGATACAACTTTACAATATGCGATGGTGAAACAAAGTAACGTGAAGCTGGCGCATAGGAAATATATTGGATAGGACGGTGATACTGTGGAATTTCAGAAAACAACTCTCGGAGAGTTATCTGTTAATGGTAAGGGAAACTATGGAATAGCCGCTTCTGCCGTTCCATATAGTGATGAACTGTTTACTTATTTAAGAATTACGGATATAAATGATGATGGAACATTGAACAAATCTGGTCTTATGTCTGTTAGTGATGAAAAAGCAGAGCAGTATCTGTTAAAGCCAAATGATATTGTTTTTGCGCGAACTGGTGGCAGCACAGGAAGAAATTATTTCTATGACGGCACAGACGGCGAATTTGTCTATGCAGGATTCCTAATCAAATTCAGCATTGACAGCACAAAGGTTAATCCTCGCTTTATAAAGTATTATTGCTTATCGCAAGAATACAGAGGTTGGGTTCATTCGTTTAATACGGGCAGCACAAGAGGTAATATTAACGCCCAGACTTATGCTAATATGCCGATATCACTTCCCTCACGAGAACAACAAGACCTTTTGGTAGATACTCTTTCGGTAATAGATGAGAAAATCAAGTTGAATACTGCGATAAATGAAAATTTACGATTGCAAGCCGCCTAAATCTTGACCGATGACACATCAATC
>UQXS01000206.1 GCA_900545125.1 uncultured Ruminococcus sp. | reverse complement strand
TGTCTTTCGACTTTTTTTTGCGTAAGCTTTTCACTTACGAACACGTCGCACGGTTGTCATTGCCGTAACCTTCAAGGAGGTTGACAACGCCCCAGAGTGAAACGCCTCCGCCGATGAGACAGATCACTGATTTCAGTACGGTACACGCAGTTGTGATGAAAGAAGAAGTATCGACTTCTCCGGTTCCTGCTGCGAAAGCCTGCGTTGCACAAGTCGATGCCATAATTGCAGCAATAGTCGCAAACATTGTTGCCTTCTTTGCACCACGAGTGAGCTTAGAGAGCCACTTGTGCTTAGGTGCAGAGGCAGTAACGGACACAGTTGTCTCCATTGCGGCAGCATCGACCGCAGAAATATTCATATTTTCCATAGGTAAAAAATCTCCCTCAAAATAAAATAAAGTAGTATCCGCAGTTTCAACCGATTCTCTTTTTTATTCGGTTTCTTCACTGTCCGAGCCGTATCCGACATATATCTCTTTTTCGGCGGTGACTTCGGAATTTGTAACTTTCTGCTTAACGGCTGTCATATCAACCGCATACTCCGTAAAACGCTTTCCTTTGGGCAGTTTCAAACGAATCGCTCTTTGGTCACTTACATATTTTTCGATGTTGAATTCCTGCCTTGGATCATCGTCTGACAGCATATGATATTGCTTATGACGGGTAATATCGTACTTATCGCTGAAAAAGGGACGGACACCCCTTAACTGCAAAATACACTTACCGTCGTCCATGACCGCCAGTTCGTCCTGTGATTTGAGTTCCTTACCAAGTTTCTGATAGTTCAGACCATAGCTTTCCGATTGTCCACGGTTTGTGGAAGTATTGAAACTGTCAATTGTTTCCTTACCCAAGCTCTCTGAAATTTCTTTCAGCGTCGCTTTTTCTTTACCGCCGAGGAAAAGCATCGTGTCACAGTTGCCCTCGATCGTGTCTGCGTTATCTTTATAAATAGCCTTTAGCTGGCTCTTAGCTTGCAGTATGATGCTGGCACTTATTTCACGGCTTCGGATAGTCGCTATCAGTTTTTCAAACTGAGGAATTTCGCCTATGTTAGCGAACTCGTCAAGCAAACAGCGTACATGATATTTCAATCTTCCGCCATCGCTGTTGTCAGCTTTGGTGCAGAGCAGATTGAAAAGCTGAGAATACATGATTGCCACAAGGAAGTTAAATGTGGCATCCGTATCGGAGATGATAATAAAAAGCGCACTCAGCTCGTCACCGAGCTTGTCAAGGTGCAGCTCATCGTAGGAGGTGATCTCCAGAACCTCATCTATTGCAAAAGGCGCAAGCCGTGTGGAACAGCTAATTAAGATAGACTTAGCCGTCTTTCCGGCAGCGAGCTTGTATGCCTTGAATTGTTTGAGAGCAAATGCACCGAGCCGCCGTTGTTCGGTATCGGGCTTGACTTCAAACAGATCCTGATATTCCGTCATGACTTCGGGGTCGTTGTAAACCATATCGTTCAGCCAGCATTCCAAAAGCTCAAATTCAAGATCAATGGCATTCTTAAATTCTTCATCGTCCTCACGGCATTCCGAAGCGTTTATCATGTCGATCAGCGTTTCAAAATTCCACTGTTCTTCGGGGTACATCGCAAATATCAGGGCGATATATGCGGTATACAGCAATTTTTCGGCTTTGACCCAGAAATCGTCACCGCTTGGCTGCTGAGAGGAAGAAGTGTTTTTTATCAGCACCTCCACAAATTTCAGAATATCTTTTTCACGATTCTTTTTGCTGATATATGCAAACGGGTTGTAGTGCATCGACTTTGCAAAATCAATCGTGTTGAAAACCTTGATTTTATACGGCTGATAGGTTATTTTTCCGTCCCTGCCCTTGACTGGTCTGCCTCTTTGGAGCATTTTTCCGCACTCCACAAGGACTGTGCCTTTCGGGTCTGTGACGATGTAAGAACTGTGCATCTGCATCAGGTTTGGTTTTACGAAAAAGCGAGTCTTACCTGAACCAGAACCGCCAATCACAAGAATATTCTTATTTCGTGCTAATTTTGGTGCGGACGGGCTGCCCATTGTCAGAAATTCTGTTTTGGTGAGAATGACATTGTTTTCAGGACAGTAATTGTCCATATATGGCTCAATATCCTTTTCTCCGCCCCATATGGCAGAGCCGTATTCCTCACCCTGTCGGAATTTCTTCCTGTTTTTCGACTTGAAATAGAGAACCAGTCTCATTACACCCGCCAGAGCCAAGCCGAATAAAATATCCGACGGGTGAAAACTGGGAAAGACCTTAGCAAAAGCCACACCGAGATTGCTCATAAAGGGCAGGAGCTTTTCCTGAAAGCCATTACCCTCAGCGATTCGATACGCATAGCCGATCAAATCTCCTGCATACGCAAAGATAACATAGGGGAGATTGGTAATTATCAGCTTTTTGAGCTTTTTAGTGTTGATCTGCAAAGTGCAGAATTTCCCTTTCTGTCAGCATCGGCATCAAAAATCGCCGTAAAAATATCATCGCCCCTTGCCCGTGGAACGGGAACGGTCTTGAAATTATCAGAATCACTCATCTTCTGTTCTCCCTTGTTTTCTCTCTCTGTTTCTGCTTGCGAGGTTTGCTTGCCACTTTCTGAGCCTGCTTCTGCATCTGCTCACGGGTAAACTCACCACGCTTCTGAGATCTGCTCTGTCCCTTGCCGATGTACTCCGAAAATGCTTTCTTGAAATCTTCCGTTTTGGCAGCGGAAAAGAAAACATGGTAGGTAGTCGGCTGGGTATTTTTATCTCTTTTCAGGGCAAAATCAACATAATATTTTCTTGCGGTTTTCAAAAAATCCCCGATGTTTCGGTCAAATACCTCAATGCTGTCGAGCTTGGAAACGGACTTGTCCTGTAACTGCTTGTAGGACATTCGCCCTTTTTTCTCCGCCTTGCCGGACAAAAATTCCTGCAATGCAGATCTCAGAACATCGGCAGTCATTTTTTCTGCTTTAACCGAAATATCAATGGTTTTCTTTGTACCGCTTTCAAAGTCGGAGGGCATTACAGCTCACCGCCTTCGTCCGATGTCGGCATCTTAAAAGTAGAGAATGCCTCACTTTGCAGCCAGCGGATAAGATCATCCTTAGCATTTTCGGCGGACTGTTCGTCTGCAAAGCTGCCGAGAACGATACCCTGAGAATGTTTCTCCGTTCCTGTCACTCCAACAAGCTCAAATCCGAGAACATTCTCATTATCGTCGAGATCTTCATCGACATAGACCGCAAGCAGCTTACTGTAATTGATGATCGTACCATTCTGTGTGATAATTGACTTAGCCATGATTTTCACCTTCCTTCTTTTGGATTGAAATTGTTTGTGAAATATTCAGCCAATCATATTGACCACCCCTTTCACAGATTATGCCGGATAGCCAAAATCACGAGCCACCGCATGATCCGCCCATCGACTTTCGCAGCCTTCGTTGAAATGATATGTCAGAACCTCGTTGTAGAGAGAACTGATGAAATACTTTCTGAAATCCTTGATGCCGTCCACCTCTGCCATTTTTATCAGGACGCTCTGCACGATGTTCAGATCGGCTTTGAGCATATTGGACTGTATCACGCTTCTGGGGAAAGACTGCCCCTTTATCGTCCCATAGGGCAGAGGGGAGCAGATCTCGTCAACGATAAAGCCTACGATTTCATCCGCTTCTTTGAAGCCGTCTCTGCCGTCAGCACAGAGCCATTCTCCGATATCCCAATAGCCGATATTATCTTTTACGACCTTGGTATATATTTCAATTTCTTCTTTTCTGCTTTCGTCATTCATTCCGTCACTTGATTTTTCAACAGCGGTGCTGCTGAAAGTTTTTCGCTTTGCCGCAGAAGGAATGATGGAGGATTTATGACTCTGTAATGAATTTTTTTGTCACTATCCACAACTTAAGCACAACAAAATAATACACAAAACCGCAATCTAAATT
>UQXS01000205.1 GCA_900545125.1 uncultured Ruminococcus sp. | reverse complement strand
GGAAACCGGCGATGTTATTGATATGGGAAAATACACATCTAAGGAAAGAATAGAAGCCAATACCGGTGCAAATGAGAGCTTTTACAGTCCGGACGGTCAGATATGGCAGGATGCCGGATGTGAAACATATCAGTATACGGATGATGAAAAAACTGCTCTTCTGGAGAGTCTGAAATCCGAGCTTTTTGACGGCATTGACGAAAGCGATACTGAACTTTATAATGAAGCGCAAGATCAGCTTGATATGTATACGTCAATCGTTGAAGCAAGCGATGTTAAGATAATTACGGGAAATATATCCCTTAAGGCATTTGGAAACAGTTCGTCTGCGGTTCGTTTTTCACACATTTCCGGTGAAGTTCCGGCTGACGAGACGGTTACGCTTTCTGTTCCGGAAGGTGAGGAAATACTGGTATCTATAAACGGAAGCGAATATCTGCCATACGGGAGTCCTATCTCAGTGACCGAAAAAATGACGATTTCAGCTACTGCGGACAGATATAATTTTACGGAACGTACTTATGAGCCGTCTGCTGCGCAGTTCTTTGAACTTGACTATGCAGCCAATAGAAGCAGCTATGTTTCTGAGCTGAAAAAAGCTCGGAGAATCAGCCGCAGCGAATATTTGATAGAACTTGGCGCTGCGGAAAGTCAGCTTCGTATTTATCCGGTGACGGATGCGGATATCATTATGGACGGTACACCGATAGAAAAGTATAAGATCACAGATGTAATAGAGATTGGCTACGGCGAAACAGAGATTATTTTTGATCTGTCAAAAGAAAACGCTGCCGATAATAAGGTGACGCTCAGGGTTAAAAAATATCCAATTGAAATTGACCTTGAAAGCGAGACGATAAAATATACCGGTGCTGATATGGTGTTTTCTTCCGATCTTGAGACAATACCGAACAATTCGTATATCGGTGATCGTGCAGGTGAAACTGTCAGCGTCTCCGTTGGAATGGACAGCTATGAGTATGTTATTCCGGAGAGGAATGTTCTGCCGCAGCTTGAAATAGACTATATATATGAGATGCTCGGATTTATTCCGAATGAAACGGCAGAACTTCTTGAATATGCAGTCAATGACGAAGTGTCGGATGTGGATTTTATAAGTGCTTCCGATCGTTTGTATGACGGAACGTGGATAAATTCCGGTATGGTAATGAATAAAGCGTTTGCGGTGATACCGGGAGAAAAGATCACTTTGAAAATTGCGGCAGGAAACGGAATGTTTGCAAGTGAACCAGTGGTATACGATATGCCGGCAGCTCCTGCTGCTCCTGCTGTTCTGCCTGTATGTACGGCGGACGGCAATATGTATACCCTTGACGACTACAGCTATGAGATAGCACCGGAATCTGAATGTGCATTTGCATCGGAGTCTGAACTTGCATACGACTGGGGATATTCCGATACGGAACAGTTTGAAAAGCTGATGTTCAGCCGCATGAATGTATCCGATGCAGAGAACATGATGAATTATATTTCGTCCGAATGGAATACGTTTGTTGAGGCGGGACAGGATGATAAAATCGCCGTAAGATACGCTGCGACCGACAAATCCTTTGCTTCTCAGAGCGTATATGTGAGTGCTTCGGAGCTTGTAAAGACGGATATAATGAAAGGCGATGTGAATTTTGACGGAATTATAACCGGTACGGACGCAACGCTTGTGCTTATACACTATACCATGTTGTCTTCAGGTCTTGACGGAATTCTGACCGGAACAGCTTTGGAAGCTGCCGATTATACCGGTGACGGTATTATTACCGGCTCAGATGCAACGCATATCCTGGTGCTGTATACAACGCTTTCCTCAACATCAGGCACGAATAATTAAAAATGAAAATGATTATTTAATGATATTGAACAAAAACAAAATAAAAATTTTTTAATTCTTCTATATATTGGTAGATAGCAATAAAATAAAGGTCATGAATTTGTGAAATAAATAAAATTGATGTAACCATTTTGTAACTTTCACAAAATAAGCTTATGAATTGTGTTAAAATCACTGAAAAAACAGTGTTGAAAATGTACAAGGTGCTCAAAAAATATTAAATAACGCTACAAAGCATTGACTTTGAACCAAAAATGGGGTATATTTTATATTGCAAAGAGCAATTATGCCTATATGCACTGACTATGCCCGGATTAATAACCGCATCCGGACTGAACGGTGCCAAAGGAACATATCAGACGGAATATTGCCGTATTGTATGTTTATGATTGCTCAATATTACATTGACCTATATGGCTATTGTAATGCAGCGGATGTGAAAGATCCGGGCGTGCAGAGAACATTCTGTGTAATGGCAGGATCTAAAAAAAGTCCGGTGCGGAAAATTTATCCAAACATATTATACTTGAAATTGAGTATAATATACATATTTAAGGAGGAAAATTCTAATGAACACACTTAAGAAAACATTAGCTTTAGTAGCTACACTTGCAATGGCTTCTACAGCATTCGTTGGATGCGGTAAGGACGATTCAAGCTCAGAGAAAACAGAGACTAAGGATTCTACAACTTCTGCACCTGCAGAGGATACAACAGCTCCAGATGGTGAAGAGCCTACAGATGGTGAAGAGCCTACAGACGGTGAAGAGCCTACAGATGCTCCTGCTGCTACAGGCACACCTAACTCAACAGAAGTTGGCGCAGTAAAGCTTAAGACAGGCGGCGACAAATTTACAGTTGCAGCTTGGAATCCTGATGACGTTCCTGCTCTTCTCGAAGCTTGGGAAAAGGCTACAGGCTACGATGCAAACAAGGTAAACTTCATTAATCTTGACTGCGGCGGTGGAGATGCTGCTGAAAAGTATGACAATCTCTTTAAGTCCGGCAATGATCTCGACGTATTCTTCTGCGAAGCAGACTGGGCACTCAGATACATCAACGATGACACAAAGACAGCTGCTCTTGAGGATCTCGGATTTACAGATGCTAACTTCACAGATCAGTTCGCTTATACACAGGAAATTGGTAGAGCTACTTCTGGTAAGAACGCTGGTAAGATGGTAGGTGCTTCATGGCAGGCAGCAGCAGGCGGTTTTGCTTACAGATCTGACCTTGCTGAGCAGTATCTCGGCGTTAAGACACCTGAAGAGATGCAGGCTAAGATCGAGGGCTGGGATAACTTCGTAGCTGCTGCTACAACAGTTGCAGAGCAGTCCGGCGGTAAGGTTGCACTTGCTGACTCTCTTGGTGGTATGTGGCAGGTATTCGCTGCTAACAGAACAACTCCTTGGGTTGTAGACGGACTTGTTGAAATCGACGATTCCTGCAAGACATTTGCTGATTACGCTAAGACCCTTTGGGACAACGGCGGTGTAACACATAACAGCCAGTGGTCTGATGCTTGGATTCCTGCTGGTAAGGACGGTTCATGCATGGGTTACTTCGTATCCACATGGGGCTTCGGTGAGCAGGCATTCTTCGGCCAGGCTTCTTCTGAGTCCTACGGTAAGTGGGCACTCTGCGAAGGTCCTGACAGCTACTTCTGGGGCGGCACATGGATCGTTGTAAATCCTGCAACAGATAACGCTGAAGAAGCTCAGAGCTTCATCCTCAACTCTGCTGTAGATCAGGCAGCTATGAAGAGCTATGCTATCAGCAAGCCTGAGTATGTAAACAACATGAGCGCAATGAAGGAAATCATTGACAATGGTGAGAACCCCAACGAGTTCGTTACAAAGAACCTTGGCGGACAGAACTACTTTGAAGTTCTTAATGAAAGCGTTCTTGGTGTAGACCTTAAGGATCTTATCACACCTTATGATGCTACAATTAAGTCTACTTTCCTTGATGCAGTTACAAAGGAATACTGCACAAACGGTGCTTCATGGGATGATGTAAGACTCAAGGTTTTGGCTGATGTAACTGCTGCAATCCCTGATCTTGGTTAATTAAAACAATATAAGTTTTGCTAATTAATTGAATTTATAATGG
>UQXS01000204.1 GCA_900545125.1 uncultured Ruminococcus sp. | reverse complement strand
GAACGGGAACGGCTGCCGTTCTTACCGGAAAAACCAGTCCCTCCGGAAAGCTGCCTGACACGATTGCATATAATGTGTCAGATTATCCCTCTGATTCGTGCTTTGGAGGTAAAAAGTCCAATATCTACCATGAGGATATATACGTAGGCTATCGCTGGTTTGAAACGTTTGCACCGGAAAAAGTCCGGTATCCTTTCGGTTTTGGTCTGTCATATACCGACTTTGAAATAACTCCCGTTCATACTTCCGGCGACGGTTCACGGATAACGATTACCTGTTCCGTAAAAAATATTGGTGAATTCAGCGGAAAAGAAGTCGTTCAGGTTTATTGTGAAGCTCCGCAGGGAAAACTCGGAAAACCTGCAAGAATCCTTTGTGGCTACGGAAAGACAAAACTTCTTGAACCCGGTGAAATTCAGGAACTTGACGTGAAGTTCCGCATTGCTGATTTTGCTTCATATGATGATTCCGGTGCTTCGGACAGACGCAGCTGCTGGGTTCTTGAGGGCGGCGAATATAACTTCTATGTCGGTTCTGATGTACGCAGTGCTGCAAAAGCTGTCACAATTGTTCAGAGGCAGAGCGCCACAGTGAAGAGATGTGTACAGGCGGCAGCTCCAGTGACAAAATTTGATCGTATCAGAGCGGAAGTAACGGAAAACGGTCTTGTTCCCATAAATGAAGAAGTGCTCGTCAATATGGTTGATGAAACGCAGCGCCGTATATATAAACTTCCGAAAGAGATTCCATATACCGGAGATAAGGGAATAAAGCTTGCCGATGTTGCAGTAAAAAAACATAATCTGAACGAATTTATTGCTCAGATGACCGACAGCGATCTTGCCTGTATCGTCAAGGGTGAGGGAATGGGCAGTCCGAGGGTAACAGCCGGAACTGCTTCTGCTTTTGGCGGCGTTTCGGAGAGTCTTGAAGCTATGGGTATCCCGGCAGGATGTTGCGATGACGGACCTTCCGGAATGCGTCTGGACTGCGGAACAAAAGCATTCAGTCTGCCAAACGGTACTATGATAGCTTCAACTTTCAATCGTGAACTGGTTCAGGAACTGTTTGAATTTCTGGGTCTTGAAATGACTGTAAACAAGGTAGAATGCCTGCTCGGGCCCGGAATGAATATTCATCGCCATCCGCTCAACGGACGTAATTTTGAATACTTTTCAGAAGATCCTTTCCTGACCGGAACAATGGCAGCAGCAGAACTTAACGGGCTGCATTCGGCAGGAGTAACAGGTACTATAAAGCATTTTTGTGGAAATAATCAGGAGACAAATCGTCATTCGACAGATTCAATTGTATCAGAAAGAGCACTCAGGGAAATTTATCTCAAAGGCTTTGAAATTGCCGTCCGTGACGGAAAGGCTGATTCCGTCATGACCACATACGGTTCATTGAACGGTCTCTGGACAGCCGGCAGTTTTGATCTTAACACGACCATTCTCCGTGAGGACTGGGGATTCAAAGGAATAACCATGACCGACTGGTGGGCTAATGTGAATGAGCGTGGAACTGATCCTTCAAGAAGCAATCTGGCTGCTATGGTTCGTGCCCAGAACGATCTTTATATGGTGTGCGCCAACTGCACGGATAATGATGATAATATTATAGAATCTCTGGAAAACGGTACTCTTACAAGAGGGGAACTCCAGCGTAATGCAAAAAATATTCTGAGTTTTCTTATGAAAACCAATGCCATGAAACGCCTGATGGGGGATGCTCCGGAAGTGGAGATAATCGGAAGAGAATGCGAAGATAATTCCGATGAATCTGACGTTGTATGGTACGATATTGACGGCAGCATTGATATTGATCTTACCGGAGTAAAGAGCGAAAAAGGAAAGAATTATTCATTTGCACTTAATGTTGCACGTCCCGGACTGTACAGGGTCACAATTACCGCTTCGTCTGAGGCAAGCGAGCTTGCACAGATTCCTCTTACGCTGTTCCTTATGGGTTCTGCGTCCGGAACTATGACGTGGAGCGGAACAAACGGCAAGCCGATATCTATTTCAACGGATGCTCCCATGTTCTCACGTTTTACTACTGTCAGACTGTATTTTGCACAGAATGGTCTGGATCTCCATAATATTTCTTTTGAGCTTTTGCGTGAGGCTGAAGATATAACGATCGCTTTTGTTGAAGAGGAGACAAATTGATGAGCATACAGATTTTCGGGACAAAAAAATGTTTTGATACGAAAAAGGCAGAGCGCTGGTTCAGGGAACGTGGAATAAAGTATCAGTTCATTGATATGAAAGAAAAGGGAATGAGCAGGGGAGAATTTGACAGTGTTGTTCAGGCTGCCGGCGGAATCGACAGTCTGATAAGCGATAAGGCGAAAGACAAGGAACTGCTGACTCTCATGAAATATCTCACTGACGAGGATAAAAAGGAAAAACTTTTTGAAAATCAGCATATTATCAGAACTCCGATAGTTCGCAGCGGAAAAAAAGCCGTGATAGGTTTTGCACCGGAAGTATGGAGTGAATGGGAGTAAATTTGTAAATGACATAATAAAATTCTACAAAAAATTCAGAATTTTTCTTGATTTCTTTACAAATTTATGATATAATTATTTTATTAAAAATGCGGTATCACGCATAAAATTATGGGGCAGTCACCCGAAAGGAGCTTTACTTATGGGTATACTTAAAGCAGCATTAACAGCAGCGTCATCAACAATGGCAGATCAATGGCTGGAATTCTATTCATGTGAATCTATGCCTGCGGGTGCTCTCGTTGTGAGAGCCAAGCGTCAGACAGGAAAGCACTCTTCAAATACAAAGGGAAATGAAAATGTGATTTCCGACGGAAGCAAGATCGTCGTAAACGAAGGTCAGGCAATGATAATGGTTGAACAGGGCGTAATAACTGAAATTGCAACGGAAGCCGGCGTTTATACATATAATTCTTCCGAGTCGCCGAGTATTTTCTCCAGCAGCTTTGGCAAAGGTCTTGTCAATACATTTAAGGAAATGTGGGACAGGATGAAGCACGGCGGCGATGCGGCAAAAGATCAGAAAATATATTTCTTCAATATGAAGGAAATTATGGATAACAATTTCGGTACTCTGTCACCTGTTCCTTTCCGTATGAAGTATGAAGATCTCGGCAGAAGCTTCACCGTAAGCGTGCGCTGTAACGGTAAATATGTATTTAAAATTTCGGATCCCGTACTGTTTTACACGAATGTATGCGGAAATATTTCAGGTACTTATGACCGCACAACTCTTGACAGTCAGATAAGAACCGAATTCGTAGATGCTCTTAATCCTGCATTTGCAGAGCTTTCAGCACAGGGTATCAGATACGATCAGCTCGCCGGAGGTCACGCTTATGTAAAGGATGCCCTCAGCAAGGCTCTGTCGTCAAGATGGGAGGACAACAGAGGAATCTCCCTCATGGGCGTATTTATTAATTCTGCGACAATTCCTGACGGAGATCTTAAAAAGATTCAGGAATACGAGGATAAGGCATGGCTCAGAGATCCGTCCAATGCTGCAACTCTTATGGCAGAGGCTCAGGCAGAGGCAATGAAAACGGCAGCCGGCAATGCCGGCGGAGCTGCAATGGGCTTTTTCGGCATGAATCTTGCTTCGCAGGCAGGAGGAATGAATGCTCAGAATCTGTACGCAATGGGTGCGGCACAGCAGGCAGCAGCACAGCAGCAGTCCGGCGGAGCAGATACATGGCAGTGTGCCTGCGGAACGGCAAACACAGGTAAGTTCTGCAACAACTGCGGTAAACCTAAGCCGGCAGCAAAGAACAGCTGGAAATGTTCGTGCGGTGCAGAAAATACAGGTAAATTCTGCGCTGAATGCGGAAAATCCAGACCTGCTGCGGATGGCTGGACTTGTTCCTGCGGTGCGGTGAATAAGGGTAAATTCTGTGCCGAATGCGGAAAGCAGAAACCGGCAGGAGCGCCTTTGTATCGCTGTGATAAGTGCGGCTGGGAACC
>UQXS01000203.1 GCA_900545125.1 uncultured Ruminococcus sp. | reverse complement strand
ACATCCGACGCCTCCATATTTCTGAGCTCTTCGGCTATCGGCGCCTCAAGACCCAGCAGACAGGGTACTGCGAAATTTATATCCATCAAAACTACCTTTCAAAGCTACTTTCGTTTTCACATAGTACAAGGGGCGAACCAGGGCGCGCCCCTTGTTCAGAAAAGCAAATTCAAATCATTCGGCGCTGGGCTCAAGCAGACCGTAGCCGCCGTCGATAAGGCAATAGACCACGCTGACAAGACCTGTCGCCTCATTTATAAACATATAGAACTCGTGGCCGAGCATATTCATCTGAAGAATAGCCTCATTGATATCCATTGGCTTCATCTTGAATTTTTTGTGTCTGATTACTTCATAGTCAGAAACTTCCGGAACGGGGTCAGCGAATACATCTTTGAAAGCGGTATCTTTAAGTTTTTTCTCAATCTTTGTCTTGTTCTTGCGTATCTGTCTTATAATTTTATCTATTGCATCATCAAGAGCGACCATTTTATCTTCTGCCTTGCACTCGGCACGGAAGATGATGCTGTTATATTTTACTGTAAGTTCAAGCTGAATTGAATTCTTATGTTCTGTCATAACAATTCTTGCATCTGCCTCATCGCCAAAAAACTTGCTGAGTCTGGAATCAATTCTCAATGGTGCTTGTTCAGAGAAATTTTGTGGAATCTGCATTTTTTTTGCTGTGATAATTGTTTTCATAATTCGTCCTCCTTGTCAAGAGTAAAACCAACGATGAACGTTTAATATTTTGTCTGGTTTTACCTTTATGTATACATTATACCATATAGCAAGCTGTTTTACAAGTATTTTTGTTAAATTTGTTCAAACTGTACAATTTTAACAGCCTTTTTAGTACGTTTTAACAAATTTAGCTTTTGGCATAACTTTCGCTGACAGAATCAAGTATCACCTGTGCTATATTCTCGGTTTTAATGTAAGTATTATTCTTGTCTTCAAGGAGAATACAGAAAGCTATAGGCAGATTTTCGTCGTCAACAAATCCGACGAGGAGCGAATTTTCGGTATTTCCTTCGTTGACCTGAGCAGTACCGCTTTTTACTCCGACTTTGTAGCCGCTTATCGAAGCTGAATAATGATTTTCTCCGTTTGTAAGAAGTATTTGTTTTGTTGTTTTGGCGGTATCTGAAGAAAATATCCTGTCGCTGAAACTGGTTTTGCAGGTATAATTTTCTTTGCCATAGACATCAGTGGTGTAGCTGATAAGGTATGGCATGGTCATTTTTCCAGATTCATTTGCAATAGCGCTCTGCCACATCATAAGTTGTACCGGACTGATAAGGGTATCGCCTTGACCGATACATCCCCACTGGGTTTTGAATTCATAGGGATCATTGAGGGTAGTCGAAGCTTTTTCGCATTTTATTCCGTCAATATTAATATAGCCGCATCCGTTGTCGTTGACGGTATATCCCATTTCCTTGAACACACTTTTGATTTTTTTCAGCGGAAAATCGCTGTCCTCTATCAGTTGTGCGAAAAAAGGATTACAGCTGTTTTCTACTGCCTGCTGGATATTCTGCGTTCCGTGACCGTAGGCATTGTGGCAGTCAATGTTGTTTCCGCCGAGATTTTTATATGTGCCGGAACATGAAAAGGTTTTTGAAAAAAGCTTATCAGCTCCCATGATTTCCAGTGCTGCGATAACGGTCGATACTTTCTGCGTAGAACCGGGAACAGTCCTGTACATAGCCTTGGACATAAGAGTTCCGGAGCGGAATTCCAGAATATTGTCATAGCCTTTGGTAACGTCGAAAGAGGGGAGACTGGTACATATAAGTATTTCTCCGGTCTTGTAGTTGTATGCGACTGCACAGCCGTCCTGTCCGCCGAAAGCATCGTATACCTTGCGGTTAGCTTCATGGTCGAGTGTGGTATGGACGGATGCCTTGCCGTTCTTTTCGACAAGTCCGGCAGTGAAACTGTAATTGTTGAGCCTTTCAATGTTTCTTGCAACGAGGGTATTTGTCATTTGTCCCTTGTCGTCACCGATGAGATTTCCCACATCAATGAGATAGTTGTCCTCGAATTCCGTTTCTCCCGATCCGTCAAAAAGAATGTCCCCGTTTCTGTCATATACTTTTCCAAGCTGATGTTCACCGGAATTCATCATATAAAAAGATGCTTCACGCTGAATTTTCACAACGAGCGCTGCCATTGCAAGAATAAAAAGTATCAGAACAAGGCTCATTATTCCCTGACATCTTTTAATGCTTTTCAATAAGATCCCCTCCCGTACTGCGGCGGATAATTGACCTGAGATGCTGGTTTTATGATCTTTTTAGGCGGTTTTGGCTGTTTGAATACAGGTGACTGACAGGCAACAAGCATTCCTGCCATGAAACCGCTGACCATAAGTGAGCTTCCGCCCGATGAAATAAACGGTATAGTTACTCCGGTGAATGGTATCATGTTGCACGAACCGAAAATATTAAGTCCCATTTGCACTGTGAATGCTGCGCAGATACCGGTGGCAACCGTACCATGGAAGTAAGAACGGGGCGGATTGATAAGCGGTATCATGATGATAATAAGAATCACGAAAACCATCATTAGTGAGTATAGAAGTCCCCATTCCTCGGAAATTGTGGCAAAAACGATGTCGTTTTCATGCGCAAAGACATTGTGAAGTTCACCGTATCCCGGTCCTTTTCCAAACCAGCCGCCGTTAGCGATACCAATGAGAGCACGTGACTGCTGATAGCCGTCGCCGGAGGGATCGCTCCATATATCGACATGAAGCCTGTCCTGAACGTATGCCGGAGCAAATTTAATTCCGATAACTGCGACTATCATAAGAATAACTCCTGCACCGATAAGTTTTTTCTTTGAAAATTTAGCTTTCGGGTAACATATTCTGAGGAGGAATCCGCAGGTGTAGATTGCAATAAACGTCGGCAGACTTCCGAGGTCACGGCACCACCACTGAAGCAGGAATATCATTGCCATAAGACCGAACAGAGCAAAATTTTCGTATACAACGTGAAAGATCAGGATCTTGTGTTTTTTCTGCTGTTCCGCAATGGATGTGGCGCAGGCAAGGATAAACAGCGGTTTTATGAATTCCGAAGGCTGTATGGTTATCGGGCCGAGAGATATCCACATATTTCTAGTTCCGGTGAGGGTAACGATCACCACCATGAGTATACCTATGCCGATGTAGAAATACTTTTTCTGCTGCTGGAGCCATTTGTGATTGCGGCAGATTATATATCCGAGACGGCAGGTACAGAGAGCGACAATGCAGGTGATATAGTGCTTTACTGACAACCTGACTCCTCCGAAGCAGGATTGGAATATGATACTCATGTTAAGAAGCAATATCAACAGAAAATCAATGGCGTATGTAGTCTGTTTAAAAAAGAGCATAGCAGTAAAGTAGGCTGCGTCAAGAAAAAGAACGGCTGCCGAAAGTATTATGACATTGCTTACATTTGAATAGTTGCCGTTAAAGAAAACATTAAGCAGCATTCCGGCGTGTGCCAGGATAACGAAAAGGCACGAAAATACGTATGTGACCTTACTGCTCATATCAGTACCCTCCTTTTCGTCTGAAGATAAGACGTCTGTTGCCGAGTTTTATGACATCGTTTTCCCTGAGCCGGGCTGATGTGACAAGATTTCCGTTGACAAATACGCCTGATTTCGATCCCATGTCCGTTATAGTCCAGATTCCGTTTGATACAGTCAGCAAAGCGTGATAACGTGATACGGAAAGATCGGGGAGTCTTATATCTGCCGAAGCGTGGCGTCCGATAAGTATTTCGTCACATCCGAGTGGATAGATGGTGCTGTAGTCGGCGAGTTCCATAAAGCTTGTCATTCTGTCCCAGCGTTTTTTTCCGTCAGAGCGTTCGTGATAGGCAGTCAGTATAAGAACAAGGGCACATATATCAAGGGATGCAGCTGCAACTGCACATAATGTCAGATTCAATGCATTCAATTGAAAACCTCCATGGATCAAATTTTGTGATAATTTAATTATACCATAAAATCGAATAAAAGTCCAGCACATTATATGAAGTTTTTCATTTGATGTGCT
>UQXS01000202.1 GCA_900545125.1 uncultured Ruminococcus sp. | reverse complement strand
CTTATGACAATTTTTATAAGAAGTATGGTCTTATACATAGCCAGACAAACAAGCGATATTTCTCGGAGGATATTTCCTATAACCTTGTGGCAGGATTGGAAAAGAGCTATGATAAGAATGTGCTGAAAGAAAAATCGGATATTTTCACAAAGCGTACCATTATTCCCCCGAAGGCTGTCGATCATGTGGAAACGGCACTTGAAGCACTTACTCTTTCTGTTTCAGAAAAAGCGCAGATTGATTTTGAGTATATGGAAAAGCTGACTGGAATGACCGAAGATGAGCTGAAGCATGACCTTACAGGCGAAATCTTCAAAGTTCCCCATACAGTGAATGATTACCAGACGGCTTCGGAATATCTTTCGGGTGATATTCGGGCAAAACTTCGTGAAGCGGAGGAGATTGCTGAGTATGATGCTGATTTCAACATTAATGTTTCAGCTCTGAAATCCGTCATGCCAGAACCGTTAAAGGCAGGCGATATTGACGTAAAGATCGGTGCGACTTGGCTCGATCCGAAATACTATGAGCAGTTTATGTATGAGCTTCTGCAAACACCCCAGTTTCAGCAGAGTAACAGTCCGGCCGCACGGTGGAACAAATCTTCTATTATTGGTGTGGAATATTCAGATCATTCGAACTCCTGGCATATCAGCAATAAGAGTTCTGACAAGTCTGTGCTTGCTACCCAGAAATACGGCAGTCACAAGATGAACGCTTATGATATTTTAGAGCATATCCTGAACCTGAAAGAACCGAAAGTATATAAAACGATTGAAGTTCCTGACGATTTGGGTGATGTGAAAGAAAAGCGCATAGTGGATATTGATGCTACCCGTGTTGTACAGCGTAAAGCAGAGGATATTCGCAAGGCTTTCAAGAATTGGATATTCAAAGATCCTACTCGCCGTGAGGATATTGTAAATCGTTATAATGAGCTGTTCAACAGTATCCGTCCTCGTGAATTTGATGGATCAGCACTTTCATTTCCTATGATGAATTCTGATATTAAGCTTCATGATCATCAGAAAAATGCTATTGCACACGCTATGTTCGGCGGTAATACGCTGTTTGCACACTCTGTGGGGGCAGGCAAGACGTTCGAGATGATCGCAACTGCAATGGAAAGCAAACGTTTGGGACTTTGTACAAAATCACTTTTTGCTGTGCCAAATCATTTGACAGATCAGATTGGAAACGATTTTCAGAAACTTTATCCGTCTGCCAACATTCTTGTTGCCACTAAAAAGGACTTCAAAAAAGAAAACAGACAGCAATTATTCGCTAAGATTGCTACGGGCAACTATGATGCAGTCATTATTGGTCACTCTCAGCTCGGTATGATCCCTGTATCTAAGGAGCGACAGGTCGCAACAATCCAGTCGCAAATTGATGATATTCTGCTTGGTATAGATGAACTGAAAAGGCAGGAAGGCTCTAAGTTCCAGATCAAGGCTATGGAGCGTACTCGTAAGAGCTTACAGAAGCAGCTTGACAAGCTTGATAAGAACCATGATGACACAATAACCTTTGAACAGCTTGGTGTCGATAAACTATTCATTGATGAGGCACATGAATGTACGACACGTTCGTAACTGAAAAGGTTACGCACAAGGTCGTATGAAAATATAATATATTTGAATACGGTTCTTGGAGAACTGATATTCCGACAGGTGGAATGAGGGAGTAACGCCCCGAAACGCCTGACTTGATACTGCGGTATGCTATGGTTTTTGCAATAAAATCATGGTGTATAGTCCGCTGAAGTCGGCAGAAATTTGCCCAAACGGGTTAAGCCGTGGCAAGTGTCCCAGAGGTGGGATATGCAGATGATATGCCGGAGGTCTATAAAATATCTATGGTGAGAATGTTACTTAGAAGCAACTGACGAAATGGCGAATGTACAGGTCTATAGCGCTAAACAGTAGAAATGCTGTTCTCCGTTAAACGGAGGTATGTGGGGTAAAGTAAAATTATTCGTTATGAAATTCCCTGCGGCTTTACAGGAGCCGCCCAGCATACAGGACTAAAGTCAAAGCCTACGGATATATGCACAGATAGGAATATCGGAACGTGGAAAGGTCAGAACACGGAGTGATTGCACACGATGATGTGTTGAAACGGAAATACACAACGTTTCTTTATCTGACTGAGAGCGACGGCACAGTACCTATGAAACGGTGATAATAAGCCGTGGAGGGATAGCCGTTAGTCATTTATCATAATCAAAACTTAAATAACTGAAAACAAAAGGTTCAGGTAAGACTAAGAAAAGAGAAATCCTGACAGGGAGAGTAACTGACTTTGACAAAGAAGAAACCAAAGCTCTTAAATCTTGCAGACATATAGGGTTATTTCTTTGTAATACAGTTATGTTATTACATGATTATAGTGAATGACAGCACGCCGTATGAGTAGGAAACTCTCATGTACGGTGTAGAGTGGGGGAAAATCCAGAGATAATATCAAAGGATTACCTATCACTATTCAAAAATTTGTTCGTCTCAACAAAACTGAACAATGTGGCTGGCATTTCAAATTCCGCTTCACAAAAAGCTCTTGATTTATTTCTCAAGTGTCGATATCTTGACGAGAAAACAGACGGCAAGGGTGTAGTTTTCGCAACTGGAACGCCTTTGAGCAATTCTATTACAGAACTTCACACGATGATGCGCTATCTCGAATACGATTTTCTGAAAGATCATGGGCTGCAACACTTTGATAATTGGGTGTCTGTATTCGGTCAGCAGAAAACAGATTGGGAGTTAGCTCCTGCTGGAAACAAATTCAAGGAGAGAACGAGGATAGCACAGTATTCGGGACTTCCTGAACTTATGTCGATGTTTAAGCAGATTGCTGACATTCGTACTGCTGATACGCTGAAACTCGATGTTCCGGATTGTGAATACAAAGTTGTTCAGGTTGAAGCAACTCCGTTTCAGAAAGAGCTTGTTGACGAACTTGCTGACAGAGCTGACTCTATCAATGCAGGAAATATTGATCCTTCTATCGACAATATGTTGAAGATCACCTCGGACGGACGAAAGCTCGGACTTGATCCACGTCTGATTGATCCATCTTTTGAGGATGATCCTTCTACAAAACTTAATCAATGTGTAGAGAATGTTGCAAGAATTCACGCTGAAACGGCTGAGGACAAGCTCACCCAAATCATTTTCTGTGATTTGGGTGTACCACATAAGTCCTCGGCGGAAACAGAAATTGAAGGCAAAGATTCTGACGATGCCGCTGATAAGAAATCGGCTGCCGAAAGGGAGTCATTAGAGGAAGAATGCGACTTCTGCATATATGACGATATTAAGGCAAAACTGACCGCTAAGGGTATTCCCGAAAGTGAGATAGCCTACATTCACGATGCTAAAACAGAGAAGCAGAAAGCTGAACTCTTTGATAAGGTTCGTAAAGGCGAAGTCAGAGTATTGCTCGGTTCAACAGCAAAAATGGGTACAGGTACAAATGTCCAGAAGAAACTTATTGCTGTTCATGACCTTGATATTCCTTGGCGTCCTGCTGATTTAGCGCAGCGCGCAGGAAGAATCATTCGCCAGGGTAATGAAAACAAGAATGTTGAGATTTACCGTTATGTTACCAAAGGTACATTTGATGCGTACAGTTATCAGACTTTGGAAAATAAGCAGAAATTTATTTCTCAGATCATGACGAGCAAAACTCCTGCGAGAAAGTGCGAGGACGTAGATCAGCAGGCTCTTACATACTCCGAAATCAAGGCTCTTTGTACAGGTGACGAGCGTATCAAGGAAAAGCTTATGCTTGACAATGAAGTTAAGGAGTTAAAAGTACTTGCAAGTGAACACCAGAACACGGTGTATGAAATGCAGGATAAGATAAAAGCTTTTCCTGATAAAGAAGCAAAACTGAGTATAGCACTTGATAATCTTCATACTGACCGTGAAGCTTTGAGGAAACTCCCCATCGATCCTGAGCGAAAACTTCCTGTATTCAAAATTACAATTGATGGCACAGAATACACAGATCGAAAAGAAGCTGCCAAAGCATTTGAAACCGCCGCACTTGCTGTCAAGTA
>UQXS01000201.1 GCA_900545125.1 uncultured Ruminococcus sp. | reverse complement strand
AGGTATGGTATTATAATCTTCGCAAAATGGCTGGGTGTGGCGCAGTTGGTAGCGCGCTACCTTGGGGTGGTAGAGGCCGTGGGTTCAAGTCCCGTCACTCAGACCATAATCGTATCTGCAATGATACAATGTAGAAAATGCACTCACTTAGTGGGTGCATTTTTTTCGTTGCTGGGTGCAAAATCAAACGATTACAATACTTGATGCACCCACTAAACGTTTGACAGCAAAAAATCCCTTAACAGCGTACTTTTCGCTGCTAAGGGACTTTGTTATTTATTCAGATTTTGATTTCCGTACCGTCCTTGAACAGAAATACCATACTGCCGTCATGAAAAACTGTCAGCGTTTCAACAAGAGCCGTCCAGATATTCTCATCGAATGCTTCAAGAATAGAATCCGATTTTTTCAGCACATGCAGAATTTCCTGCATTTTTGCAATTCTGCCTTTGCGTTCAATTGCAATCTGTTCTTCAGTATCAATCTGTGCGGCGATTTCCTCGTAACGTGCATTAAGTTCGCTGTAATCAGCATTTTTTCCGCCACTTTCTATATATTCTTTCAGCTGTTTATTGATTTCGTCAAACTCCGCTTGCAACTCAATATTGTGTTCGTCCTGAAATTTCAGTTGATTCAGTACAAACAGGCAATTTCTGATAACTACATCTTTCTGCCCAAAATATCGGGAAAAAGCGTTCAAAAACTTCTGTTGAATTTCGGGTTCATACAGATGCGGTGTAGTGCAGAAATGTTCGCCTTTGAATTTGCTGTTGCACTGATAAATCACACGGCGGTACTTTGAATTGGAGTGCCAGACCTTCGCACCGAAATAACCGCCGCAGTCGCCGCAAATGATTTTCGATGCGAAAACACTTGTACTGCTGTACTGCTTTCCGGCATTTTCACGTTTTAAAAATTCCTCCTGCACCATGTCAAATTCCTGCGGAGTTATAATAGCCGGGTGACTGTTTTCAACATAATACTGCGGAACTTCGCCCTCATTGACCTTTTGTTTTTTTGTCAGAAAATCGACCGTGAACTTCTTCTGGAGCAATGCATCACCCTTGTATTTTTCGTTGGTGAGAATACTTTTTATCGTACTGCCTGCCCATTTTTCCTTGCCCGCAGGAGTAGGAACGCCTTGTGCAGTGAGTTCCGAAGCTATTTTGTACGGCGTAAGCCCTGCAATGAATCTTCTGTAGATATATCGCACAATTTCGGCTTCCTCCGGCACGATTTCTGGAAGTCCGTCCGCACCTTTTCTGTAGCCTAAAAATGATTTGTACGGCAAGCTGACCTTACCGTCAGCAAAGCGTTTTCGCTGTCCCCACGTTACATTTTCAGATATGGAGCGTGATTCCTCTTGAGCCAGCGAACTCAAAATACTTATCATCAATTCGCCTTTGCTGTCAAATGTAAAAATATTTTCCTTTTGAAAGTAAACCTCCACATCATGATCTTTCAGAAGTCGTATCGTACTAAGTGAATCGACGGTATTTCGGGCGAAACGGCTGACGGACTTTGTGATAATCAGATTGATTTTTCCGTCAAGAGCGTCCGCAATCATCAGCTGAAATCCCTCACGCTTTTTCGTTGAGGTTCCGCTGATTCCTTCATCCGTGTAGACTTTTACGAAATCCCAGTCCTCACGCTCTTTGATGAACTTTGTGTAGTAGTCAACCTGCGCTTTATAAGAGGTCACTTGCTCCTCCAAATCCGTGGAAACACGGGCATATGCAGCGACCTTACGCTTTTCGATGTGTGCTGTCGGCATACGTGTTTCAGGATTGAACGTTGATGGTATAACTGTTATTCTTGGCATGATTTCTTCCTCGCTTTTTCTCTCATTTCAGCAGTCCAGCTCTCGGAGCGTGACCGCACCTGCCAGTATTTTGTTTCCTCGTGACCGTCTGCAAAATGAAATTTCACAACACAATCATTGCAGATGTCTATTTTCTCAATCTGTTCACAGAAAATTTCAGCGTTGAACTCCGGCAGTCCAAGAACATCCGCCGACAGCTTTTCTAAAGTGATTTCAGGAATCTGTCTTGAAGGACAGGCTGACTTTCCCTCACGGTTGAATGTACTGCAAATCCAAACATAACCTGTTGCTGTTTTCTTACGCTGATAGTGCTTGCCACAACAGTCGCAGACCAGTTTTCCCGTGAATGGATATGTCGTCTTTTTACCGTTACTGCGGTTGTAATGCTCGGTACGGCGATTCATTTCAGCTTGTACGGCAAGGTACTGTTCCATTGAAATAATTGCTTCGTGAGCGTCCTCAACATGGTATTTCGGTAATTGCCCCTCGTTTTTCATCGGCTTTTTTGTGATGTGATTCTCCAGAAAAGTTGTCTGCAAAAGAAGGTTACCCGTGTATGTATAGTTGCAGAGAATTTTTATAACCGAGTTTTTATGCCATTTACAGCCTTTTCTCGTAATTTTGCCTTGTGCGTTCAGTTCGTTGGCGATTTTCTGAGAACCTGCACCGTCCAGATATGAATCAAAGATAAACCGCACAACTTCGGCTTCTTCCGGTTCAACAATCAGCACGCCGTTTTCGTAGCGATATCCCAAAAGCGTAGCGTTCCAAGGCATACCCTCCTTGAAATTCGTCTGAATCCGCCATTTCATATTGTCGCTGACGGACTTGCTCTCCTCTTGTGCAAAACTTGCTAAAATACTTAACATAAGTTCGCCGTCACCCGAAATCGAGTGCAGATTTTCTTTCTCAAACCACACATCAATTCCCAGATTTTTCAGTTCCCTGACAGTTTCAAGAAGCGTTACCGTATTTCTTGCAAATCTTGAAATTGCCTTTGTGATAATCAAATCAACCTCGTGATTACGGCATTTTTCAAGCATTTTCTGAAACTGCGGACGTTTCTCTTTCGTACCCGTCATGGCTTCGTCAGCGTACACACCGCAAAATTCCCAGCCTGCATGATTTTTTATCAGATTCTGAAAATAGTCAATCTGAGATGCGAGCGAGTGCAGCATGGCATCTTTGCCACTTGAAACTCGTGCATATCCTACAACACGGAGCATTTTCGGCTTCGGCGGACACTTGTTCACCAGATGTATCTTACGTTCCAAAGACTTCACCTTCCTATTTAATAGTACTACCATATTCGCTCTGAATCGGCAAAAAGTCAAGGAATTTCACGAAATATACTGCACAAAGATAATCCGCATTTTTCGGCTAATATCTGTTCAGACAGCTTAAATTCTTCGGTGGTCAGAAGTCCGGTTTTAAGGAAGTTTCTCATTATGGCAAGCGATGTTTTGTATTCTAAAATATTCTCATTCATGGCAGGCTCTCCCTTTTGCGGCACACTCCCGTGAACAGAAGCGGCGCGGCTTTTTGCGGTAACTCAAAACGTCCTTTCCGCAGACTTCACATTTAATAACAGCGGCATTGGTATGCAACATTTCGTTTTGGTGTACATTCCAGTAGTGCATACGGCATTTATCGGAACAGAATTTTTTCTTTTTCTTGTGCGGAATGTGAGTGAGTAGAGTGCCGCAGTTCAGGCATAAATCCTCCGTCTTGCTCCTTTTCAGAAACGATTTGACAGTATTCCTTGAAATACTGAGTTGTTCTGAAATATCGGTCAAGGACATTCCTGCTGCATTTAATGCTTTAATTGCAATTTTTTCTTTGTCAGTCATAGCAGTTACCTCCATTTTTTCTTACACATATATATAATAATTCTCAAAAATTCTGGTCCGCTAAAATAAAAAAATCCCTGAGCAGTTCTGAAAAACTACTCAGGGACATATCTACACACTATTTCATTAATTCATTAACACGTTTCTGCACAGCGGAATAGTCATATCCGGCATTTATGAGCCTGTTTTTACGGTCAGTACCATTGCCCCACTTACCCTGAATTACCTCACGAGCGATTTCGTCAATGGACTTCTTTGTAGGATAGACAACATTACCGTTGTTATCGAATACGGAATAACCTGATTTACAAGCCTTTTTCGCATTTTCAAAAGAAGCGAATGCCCCGATCTGCGACTTGGTATCAGACCATCTTCTGCGAACTCTGTAGAGCTGT
>UQXS01000200.1 GCA_900545125.1 uncultured Ruminococcus sp. | reverse complement strand
CTGTTGAAATATTTGTTTCATTTTCCGCAGCGGAAGAAGTTTCTGTCGCTGCTGAAACCGTTTCCGCAGCGGAAGAAGCCGCCGTTTCCTCCGCATATGCTGTCACTCCGACACTTGCAAATGCAAGCATAAAAGCTGAAAGCACAGCGCTAAATATTCTTGTTTTCATTTTCGTCCTCCGTATAGAATTTAAGTTGATCGTTACTTTTTTCTTCACCGAGCGCATCAATTTCCTCATCGGTCAGACCGCGCTCTTTTAAACGCTGAATTTGTTCATGTTCTCTGGCAAGGACGGATTCCAGCTTTTCTCCGTCACAGTTCATCCGTTCGCAGAGCGAGAGATACCGAAGCCTTGAAACCTCGGAAAGAATCCGTTTTCGCTCCTCCGTATCACGCTTGATATTCCGTTCAAGCTGTTCTGCTTTTTTGCATAATTTCTCAATTTTTGCATCGTATAAAGCCATTCAGCGCCTCCTTAATACAGCACCAGTCGGGGATCGATGTAATCCCAGCCGTTACCGTCCGTGTCGATATTGATGTGAAAATTTACATTTTCGGCTGTTGTTTTTGCGAACTCCTGACCATCGTTGATCGTATCGCCCTCGGAAAAACCGCTTAGAAGCACAGCATTTGCAATAGTGACTTCCGTATCACGCTTTGTACCGCCGTTTCCGTCATACCAATACTCTACATCGTCCTTGCGGAGCGTGATTTTATTCTCATCGGTATTGACGTTGGTGATCTTGCACTTGAACGGAGCTTTGAGCGTTTCGCCGTTTGTGCAGTAAACCTTGATACCCTGATACAAACCGTCGCTTGCATTGTTCCAACCTGTCATCTCATAGCCGAACTGCCGTTTCAGGTCATAGTCACGGATCGTCGCACCGGGGAGAAGATTATGCAAGGTCTGATGATTGCCGTTAAGCGTACCTGTGCCGTCCTCTTTTCCTGCAAGCAGAGTGTAATACTGCAAACGCTCATCGCTGTGCGACATACCAACCAGCTTTTCTGTAATGACTTCCTCAAAGGTCTTATTCTGTTTAACATTGTAATAAAGCCGACAGTCTGTTTTCCATTCATATTTCTTTAAAAAACTGCACCAGTTTTCATCAGTAATGACATAAGGAATCGGAATGTTCAGCACATCATCTTCCCATATTCCGAAGCTGCACTGCTCGCCGTTTACATACCACGCACCGTATTTTGCACCGCTGTTGTCGTAATCGTCAACAAACTGATTTTTCAGATACCAGCCTGTTGCGGAATAGTTATCGTTACAATTTAGCACCTCGCCGTTGCTCAGATTAAAATAAATCGTGTTGCCGTTGTTATATCCCTGAAACGGAAGTGCATCAGGATAAGAAATATTGATATAGCCGTATTCTCCCGAAACACCCGAACCGTCAAGCGAATAATACCCCTGAAATTCAAACTGATATTTGTACTCCCAGCCCGATGTATTATCGTACCAATAACAGAACTCATATTCCGCATTGAAAATCTCCTCAAGGAGCGTTTTTGTACCGTCCTTGAATTTCCAATACTTTATATCTCCGTTGTCAGCAGCATCAAAATCGTAGTAATACGCACACAAAAATGCCCACAGCTTATAGCAGTCGAAATCATACTGCGGCTCCCAGTCATAGACCGAGGATTTGCCCCAATACCAATTGTTTGGAGTATCTTTCAGGTCATTTTTATTTGCACCGAAATCCGCAAGACCGTCTTTCCAAGTGTCCGAATTGCTAACTTTCAGAATTTTCTGATTGAAGTTATATGCAAGCTCCGTGTAATATTTTTCGGCTTCGGATAGGTCATAATCCTGTGCCGCATATGTACCGAGCAGAAACGTTCCGCCCGATGATGATGAGCTGAAAATCATGGTGATGATAGCGAACACAAGAAAAATGATGAGAACAAAAATTGCGAGCGTTGCAAAGAATTTTGCAGCTTCCTTTTTGTAGATATTTTCTACGAATTTAAATACCGCTTTGACAGCATTTGCTACCGATTTTTTAGCTGTTTTACTGCTCTTAGGCTTTGGCTTTTTCTTACGCTTTTTATAGCTGTCGTGCTTGGATTTCAGCCGATTTTCCTGACGATTTAGCTTCTTTTCCGATTTCAGCTTTTTATCGCTCAGACTGTCTCGTTTCTTTTCCTGCCGCTGTAAACGCTGAGGTTTGCTGACCTTCTGAGCGACAGGCTCGGCAACTCGCCGTTTTGCAGAATCGACAGCATGAAGAAAATCGTTGTCCTGATCTTCATTGACCGCTTTCTGCCATGCAGACGCTTTCATTCTGTCCGCCGTATATGCGGCAGGCTTTAATGCAAGCAGTCCCGGACTGCTGTTTTGGCTTATTTTCCTTTGATTCCGCAGCTCTTTTACTCGAAATTTCTTATCTGTTTTAAGCTGATTGCGCTCAAATTTTATCTCACGCTTAGACTGCTTAAACGCCTGTGAACGGCGTTTATTCATAGCCTTTCGGAGATGATTGCCATTAGCTTTTACAATTTTGGACTTGTATTCAGCTTTCGCAGATTTCAGATCCGCCTGATTTGCTTTCAGCTTTGGCTGATATGTTTTCGCCTTGAATACGGCATAATCCGCCTTTTTCAGTTTGAATTTCGCCTTTTCAAGCTTGTGCTGCCTTTTCTGTTTGAAATGCTGATGCGTACCTTTGAGAGCATCGACCGTCGTTCTGCCAACAAAGAAAACACCACGATGATAATCGTCAACGGCTTCACGGGTATATTTCTGCCTTAGCTTGTTTTTGATTTCACGTTGGGCAATATCTGTAGTTTTGATACCGACCGTTTCTGCAGCGAGAGCCGTATCAATAGTAGTTTGCCCGACATCATGAACCGCAAAATTGCCGACCTGAGCTGTTTTCTTAAACAGCCTGCCTTTTTTTGTAGTAGGCTCTGCCGAGTTGATGAACCTTGTAACAGACGGTTTATCACCCTTGATACGGTATTTTAAATTGACCGCTTTATGAATCAGACCACGATGATTGCCGTGATATGCTTTAGCATCACGGACGATATATGCACGAGTACGGAATTTACCGCTTTTCGTCTGTTCACGGCGGAAGTCAATCTGAAACTCTCTGTTTCTCAAATGACTAATCACTTTCCAGCGGGGAGGATTCTGAATGCGGTCAAGACGTGCCTGCGCTTTTCGGAGGTTATTTTCTTTTCGTTGTAAGCTCATAAATCCTCCATTCTACGCAGTTTACACATTATCAGTGACTTTTGTGGTCATAAGTTTATACATGTCTGTATTTGTAGGGAAATGATCGGTAAACGGCAAAAGCACCTTATCATATCGGATAAGTCCTTCGCCTGCACCGCTGTTCGTGACATACTTCATCTGCTCTTTGGAGATATGGAGCTTTTCAGCGAGAATATCACGATCTCCTGCGGCCTGATTGAGCATATACACGAAGTCCGAGTTATCAAAGATATTTTCCACCTCCTGAGAAGAAAGCAAGTCCTTGACATTCTGCGTAATTCCTGTCGGAACACCACCCCATTTACGGAATCTTTTCCATATCTCGGCTGAGTATTTCGCCGTCTGTTCTTCTTTCAGAAGCAGGTGGAACTCGTCGATGTAGTACCGGGTGATCTTCTTTTTCTCACGGTTTGCAGAAACACGATTCCAGACGGTATCCTGTACAATCAGCATTCCGATTTTTTTCAGCTGATTGCCCAGTTCCTTAATGTCAAAGCAGATAATTCTGTTAGTCATATCAATATTTGTCTGGTTGTTAAAGATGTTCTGAGAACCATTTACAAACATTTCAAGGGAATTTGCCACACGCAGAGCTACTTCGCCCTCGTTCTTCAGTTCACGCTGTAAGTCAGAGAGCAGCGGCATTTTCTCAATTGTTGGTACATTTTCGATAAACTTCTTGTAAATACGCTGTACGCATTTATCAATTACTGAACGTTCTTCCGAGGAAAGACCATATCTGCCGCCTACAATGATTTCACAAAGAGAAATCAGGAAATCAGACTTATTTGCAATGACCTCCATAGGATTTGTAAAGAGATAATCATCAATGGTAATATCCATTGGATTGATGTGCTGTTCGCTG
>UQXS01000199.1 GCA_900545125.1 uncultured Ruminococcus sp. | reverse complement strand
CGGATGTCCCGTTACTCTCTGGGATGAGCGCAACACTACTGTTTCCGCTCACAGCGCCCTCAATATCACCAATACAAGAGGGAAAAAGCGCAAAGCTGTTGTGGACGCAGTGGCGGCAACTATAATTCTGGAAAGTTTTCTGGCTTACAGGAAAAATACGGGAGTCACATAATCACCGATTTAATATCATCCAGCAGACTTCCTGCTGCTTTGAGAGTTCTTCCGGCATTTTTCCTGATGCTGTATTTTTTCATGGGAGTTGCCGTTGACAGAGCATAATAGGTAAAACCTACCGCTGCTCCGGCTGCAGCTCCCTTTGCAAGTGATTTTATATCCATAACTTTACTCCGACTTTAATTTTTGTGCGGATCATCCGCACATATATTATCTGCCGCAGATCGGATTTTATTCAAGAGGAACATAAATGAATAATCTTAACATTGTACTCGTCGAGCCGCAGATACCGCAGAATACCGGGAATATCTCCCGTACCTGCGCCGTTACCGGTGCAAGACTTCATCTTGTGCGTCCGCTGGGATTTGAAGTAACGGACAAGCATCTCAAACGTGCAGGTCTTGATTACTGGGACAAACTTGATATAACCTATTACGACGATCTCGACGATTTTTTCAGCAAAAACCGAAACGGAAATTTTTTCTATTTCACAACAAAGGGCAGAAACGTCCACAGCAGCGTATCCTATCCGGACAACGCCTATCTTGTGTTCGGACGTGAGGATAAAGGACTTCCGGAAGAACTCCTCTATGCAAATCCGGATTCATGTGTACGAATACCCATGCGCAATGAACTGCGAAGCCTGAATCTCTCAAATTCGGCGGCTATTGCAGTATATGAGGTTCTGCGCCAGTGGGACTATCCTGACCTTTCACGTGAAGGAAAACTCACTAAATATACATGGTAATTTATACCCCAAAAAGGAAGTGTTAAATATGTCCAGAATAATGATAATGACTGACAGCTGCTGCGATCTGCCGCTGGAAACCATTAACGAACTCGGAATAAAAGTCCTGCCTTTTACACTTACGGTAAATGGTCAGTCTTTCCGGGAAATCTTCGATAAGTCTACTCAGGAAGTCTATGAGATAATGTCAAAAACCGATGAGATACCAAAACACGCCATGATAAATCCGCTCACTTTTGAAGAAGCCTACAAAGAGCTCTACGACCAGGGATATACGGATATTATCAGCGTTTCGATAAATTCCCAAGGCTCAGGCACTTATAATAATTCGATTACGGCAAAGAACGACTTCTTTGAGAATAATCCCGACGCTAAAGGAAAAATACGCATATTCAACCTTGATTCAAAATGCTATACGGTATTCTACGGTTACCCTATCATGGAAGCAGTAAAAAAGATACGCAAGGGTGCAGAAGCCGAAGAGATCGTGGCATATCTTGAAGACTGGTTCAATGTCTGCGGAGTATACGCTGTTCCCTACAATCTGAAATATGCCAGAAAATCAGGAAGAATCTCTGCTGCTGCTGCATTTGCCGGAGAAATTCTGGGACTTAAACCCATAATTCTCTTCGCCGACGGCAAGACGGAAACTGTAGAAAAAATCAGAGGCGAGAAAAATATCGTCCCCAGACTGGTGGAATGCGTTGAAAAAAATATGACACCACAGACTCCGTACCTGCTCATTCACGGTCAGGATGCAACTCTTGCCAAAGAAGTCGAAAAAGAACTTATCAAACGCACCGGCAGAAAAGCGGAAATGTACGGTTCTGTAGGCGCAGCAGTTGCCTCAAATATCGGACCTGATCTTGTGGCAGTTCTTGTCAGGCGGAAAAACAAACAATAAAAATATAAGGGGACGCACTTCTGCGCCCCCTCTTTTTTATGATCTTAACTACTGCATCTTATATGCATCAATCATTTTCTTGACCATCTGTCCGCCGATAGATCCAGCCTCTCTTGAGGTAAGATCTCCGTTGTAGCCGGGCTTGAGATTTACGCCCATTTCGTTTGCTGATTCCATCTTAAATCTTTCAAGAGCTTCCTTGCCCTTCTGAGTCATTTCACCCTTCATAATTAAAAGTCTCCTTAAAATTAAATTTTTATCTGTTTTCCGGATTTTTTCGTCCGGAAAAACGCTTTGTTGATGCCGTGATAGTATTATGACACGCCGGATGTGAAATATTTAAGGAAAATTTTATAATTTTCTCCATTTTATTGACATCTCTTGAAAAATATTATATAATTAATAATAAATAAATTCATAGAAAGGATGAAAAACATGAATATCTATAAAAAACTGACCGCTCTTGCGGCAGCATCAGCACTGCTTTTTACACTGACCCCTGCCGCAAAAGCTCCGGAAACGAAAATACTTCACGCTGACGCTGCCGCTCCCGACGAATACCACGACGACTGGCTGCACGTAAACGAAAACGCCGAGATCGTGGATATGTACGGAAATCCGGTATGGCTCACCGGATGCAACTGGTTCGGCTATAACGTTACCACACAGTGTTTCGACGGCGTATGGTCAAGAAATATGCATGAAATGCTCAACGAAATGGCAGATCATGGCTTTAATCTTATGCGTGTGCCAATGTCCACCCAGATTCTTCTGCAATGGAAAAATCACGATCCCGACCCGTACATGGTAAAAATCAACGAATGGAAAAATCCGGAACTTACAGTCGAGGGCGTTCAGGGAGGAACTCCGAAATACAGCTTTGATATATGGAACATGGCTGTTCAGTGGTGCAGGGAAAACGGAATTAAAATCATGATCGACATTCACTGCGCAACTACTGCTTCAAACGGTCATCAGCTGCCGCTTTGGTACGACAGCAACTACAGCACCGATGACTGGCTGGAAGCTCTTTCATGGTTTGCGGAATACTACAAGGATGATGATACCGTTATCGCTATCGACCTGAAGAATGAACCCCACGGCAAAAATGACGGTCAGGGAATGGCTATATGGGACGATTCCACCGCCGAAAACAACTGGAAATATGCCGCCGAAAGAGGTGCGGCAGCTGTTCTTGAACAGAATCCTAATCTGCTGATAATGGTGGAGGGCAACGAAGTATATCCAAAATTTGAAAACGGCAAGGACTGGAACAGTCCGGCTGTTGACTACGCTCACTATGACGACCCGAGCGCACAGGCATTCCACGGCGCATGGTGGGGAGGAAATTTCCGTGGTGCACGTGACTTCCCGGTTGATCTCGGCGAGTATCAGTCGCAGCTTGTCTATTCCCCCCACGATTATGGTCCCCTTGTCTGGGAACAGGAGTGGTTCAAAAAAGATTTTACCCGTCAGACTCTTCTTGACGATTACTGGTACGATTCATGGGCTTACCTCATTGAAGAAAACATCTCTCCCCTGCTTATGGGAGAATGGGGCGGATTTATCGACGAAGAACACGACCCGACCGGCGACAACAAGAAGTGGATGCAGATTCTCCGTGACTACATGATAGAAAAACGTATCCACCACACGTTCTGGTGCTTTAACGAAAACTCCGGCGACACGGGAGGACTTCTCACAAACGATTTTCAGGACTGGGATGTTGAAAAATATGAATTCGTAAAACCGGCTCTCTGGCAGACCGAGGACGGAAAGTTCATAAGTCTTGACCATAAGATACCTCTGGGACAAAGCGGCAACGGAATTTCGCTGACAGAATACTACTCCGGTTCAGCTCCTGACCCCGATCCGGATCCTGACGATAAACCAACATACGGCGACACCGACTGCGACGGAACAATCTACCTTAACGACGTTATTCTTGTTATGCAGGCTGTCGGCAATCCCGATATGTACGGTATTGGCGGAACATCCGAAGCTGCCCTGACCGAAGCTGGCATGACAAATGCAGACGTTTACGATCCCGGCACAGGTCTTACCAATCAGGATGCGCTGACTATTCAGAAATATCTGCTTAATCTTATTGACAAACTGCCTGTAAATTCATGATATCCGGCTGTATGCACAAAAATCTCATTATAGATTTGTGCATACAGCCAATTTTTTTGGACATAATTGTCATTTATATTAAAATCCGACACTTAATCAGAAAGGAGCTGATCTTATGAAAAAAATTATATCTTTAGGATTCTTAAAGAAATAACTTGATATTCAAAACGGACTATGATATAATACAG
>UQXS01000198.1 GCA_900545125.1 uncultured Ruminococcus sp. | reverse complement strand
TCCGGCTGACTGCAAGGGAAAGCTCCTGCTGCTGATAGGGAAGCATTAGAATATCTGCTGTCTGCCGTAACGTCTTTTATAACCCTGACGCTTTCGGGAAAGTCAATCACCTGTTCGGGAGAACCAAGCTCAAGTTCCATAATGGCGAGGTCTTTTGAAAAGGGATATGTATCGAGTTCAAAAAACTGATTTTTATAGTCGAAGCATATTCTTGTTTTGACCACGGGCACAAGGCTGCTGTCGGAATCAGAGAGGAGCCTTTTGTATTCAGCGCCGGTGATATTGAATTCTGTTTCTTCCCGGACTGACGGTGAAACAAAGATCTTTTCCGTATAGGTGTAATAGACATTTCCTGCCTCTTCCAGACATCTTACCCGGCGCTGGGAATCATTTTTTCCACGGTGCAGATAAGTCTGTGTAATGTTGATCCTGCGTTTTACGTCAAGTTTTCTGATATCCGGGAATTCAACCAGGAATTTTCTTTCAATTTCAAGTCCTTTTGCCATAATACAACTCCGGAATTTTATAAGAACCTGATAGTAAAGGTTCTAAGAATTATCACAAGATATATTATACATCATTTTTTGAATATTGTCAACAAAAACCTGCGATTTTTTCTGTATAATATGTTTAAGGTCACATTTTGTAACAAGGCGGGATTAAAGATCGCCCAGCATGATGCTGAATCTGGAATTACCATCGTTTATAAGTTGCTTTTTTGATTGTTCAACGATAATATTGCCGCCATCGGAAGCAGCCGGAAATTTAATTGTCAAATGTTTTGTGCCCGGCTCTGTTTTTATACCGAGCTTATCCGCAATTGTTTCGGTGATCTCCTTAGAAAAAATGGAAAAAAAGTCCATAATATCAATGCTGTCAGATTGCAGATTCCGGATCTGAACATTTGTATCAATTGTGATTTCAGGTATTTCGTTTATGATGCGGGCGGATAAATCAAATTTGATGGGAAAAGCTGATTTATCTTTTGAATCCGCGGCTGAAAGATACGCTTTTCTTATAAAGTGAAGAATAATTATGTCAAGAAGTTCTCTGAAAGAACTGAAGATAAAATCATTTTTGCAAACCACATTTATTTCGCATTTGTTACCGAGAATTCTTTTACAATTACGACTAAAATTCTTGAGATAAGAAGATGCACAGATCGGATGCAATACAGGATTTTCGTTCAATATTGCATCACATAATAATGCTATACGCAGAAGAATGCATCTGGCATGACCGGAAATATCTGCATAATCGTCTAATGCTTTAATGCAGACAGCAGCGTTGTTTGCGGAGATATTATTGTCATTGGCATTCCTATTAAGATTAGCTCTTAGTTTTTCGTTAAGGATCTCATCAGAGCTTTTAAAGAATGCTTCAGTATAATTCACTATGCTGCTGAAACTTTTCAGAAGTTTTTTTGCATATTCGCTGTTGCAGAAATTCATAAAATCAGTATTTTTTTCCATTTTTTTCACCTTTCTGTAAACTATTCTATGCTAATCATGACTTGTAATGAGGGAGTAAATCAGCGTCTGATTTTTTTGGCAGACAATTAGTATGGGAATAGTTATGCGTATTTTTTATACAGTAATTATACACCATTTTTTGTAAAAATTCAATTAAAAATTTTCTCTTTGTATTGAAATACGAATTTATTGTTATTTTGGACAAAAATCCGGATAAAAACTAATGCAAAATAATAAAATTTGTGCATTTTCTTAAATTTCTGTTATTTTTTTATCTAACCACTTGAAAAAATTTCCGTTTTGGAGTATAATATATATGTAAATTTATTTAGGAGGTAATTTCCAATGTCAGTTAAAGTTGCTATTAATGGTTTCGGCCGTATCGGTCGTCTTGCATTCAGACAGATGTTCGGCGCAGAGGGTTATGAGGTAGTTGCAATCAACGATCTTACAAAGCCTTCAATGCTTGCTCAGCTTCTCAAGTATGATACAGCTCAGGGCGGTTACTGCGGCAGAATCGGCGAGGGTCTTCACACTGTTGAAGCAGACGACGAGGCTGGTACAATCACTGTAGACGGCAAGACACTTACAATTTATGCAAAGGCTAACGCTGCTGAACTCCCTTGGGGTGAGATCGGTGTTGATGTAGTTCTTGAGTGTACAGGTTTCTACTGTTCTAAGGACAAGTCTATGGCACATATCACAGCAGGTGCCAAGAAGGTTGTTATTTCTGCTCCTGCAGGCAGCGACCTCAAGACAATCGTATTCAGCGTAAACGAGGATACTCTTACAGCTGACGATCAGATCATCTCTGCTGCTTCATGCACAACAAACTGTCTCGCTCCTATGGCTAAGGCTCTTAATGATTATGCTCCTATCCAGAGCGGTATCATGAGCACTATTCACGCTTATACAGGCGATCAGATGATTCTTGACGGTCCTCACAGAAAGGGTGACCTCAGAAGAGCAAGAGCCGGCGCTGCTAACATTGTTCCTAACTCAACAGGTGCTGCTAAGGCTATCGGTCTTGTAATTCCCGAGCTCAATGGCAAGCTCATTGGTTCTGCACAGAGAGTTCCTGTTCCTACAGGTTCTACAACAATCCTTACAGCAGTTGTTAAGGGCGCAGACGTTACTAAGGAAGGCATCAATGCTGCTATGAAGGCTGCTGCTTCCGAGTCATTTGGTTACAACGAGGATCAGATCGTTTCTTCTGACGTTATCGGTATGAAGTACGGTTCACTCTTTGATGCAACTCAGACAATGGTTGCTAAGATTGCTGATGATCTCTATGAAGTTCAGGTAGTTTCATGGTATGATAACGAGAATTCTTACACATCACAGATGGTAAGAACTATCAAGTATTTTGCTGAACTTGGTTGATTTTAAGCTATAATTATAGAGGGACGGTTGTATACCGTCCCTTTTTGACTAATATGGAAATTTATTTTGATTGGAAATACAAAAAAAGAGGGAGCTGTCAGCAAGACGGCTTCCTCTTTTAGATAAGTTTCAGGCAAGATTATTAATTTCGTTCTGCATAAGAGCGTATGCAACGATTCCTAATCCGAAGATTGTAAGGATAAGATAAACCACACCCTGATTTGCAGGAGCAAGACCTTTTGCACTGCGGGCGGCATCAATTCTTTCACCTTGTTTATAAGCCCAGTAGAATCCGTAGATGCCACAAGTGATGAGGGTATAAACAAAAGCCGTACCGCCGCTGGCTCCGGTAAAGTCATTAGACAATGCTCTCGTATCGTCGGTAAGGGAGATGAACCAGAAAATACCGTAAATTCCGCAGGTGACAATAGTGAGTATTATGCAGGTTGCAATTGAACGTCTCTGAATCATAGGGGACGAACCGTATGTATTCTGGTATTGGTTCTGCTGCCGGAACTGCGGCTGTGCCGGAGGCTGGTAATTCTGCTGTCCGTTCTGGGATGAGGCATCGATGTTGTTTGCAGCACCGCAGTTTGGACAGAAATTTCCGTGACTGTATTCGTGACCGCAATAATTACATTTCATATAAACGCTCCTTTATGTATTGAAAAGTCAATACAAATATTTTACATTATTATATACTATAATAGTGATTAAATTGTGATAGTTGTGTGATTGACAGGTGTAAATATAGTATTCTCATAACAGCGGGAACAGAATTTATCCGGATTTTTTTAAAAAAATGCAGAAAAAGGCTTGACTTTTCCGGATATATGTGGTATAATTGATTTACCTCGATAGGGGCTTATTTTTATGCCCGATACGAGGGAGGCAAACAACCTACCTCCGCCGGTCGGAGGAAGTACTAAATCAGGAGGTGCCGATATGAGAGTAAAGGTTACTTTGGCTTGTACAGAATGCAAGCAGCGCAATTATTGTACGAAGAAAAACAAGAAGAATGACCCTGACAGACTTGAAATGAACAAGTATTGCAAGTTCTGTAAGAAACACACTCTTCACAAAGAGACTAAGTAATATTGAAAGGAGCTATTTCTAATGGCTAAAAAAACAGATGTTACTAAGTCTTCAAAAAAGGATACCGGCAAGGATCAGAAGAAGAAGGGCGGAATAAGAAAATATTTCAGAGAGCTTAAAGCTGAAATGAAAAAGGTCGTTTGGCCTACAAGACAGCAGGTGACTAAGAATACGGGAGTTGTTCTCACGGTAATGGTCGTTATGGCTCTGTTCCTTTT